>NZ_JBFUHJ010000040.1:0-30539 GCF_056402455.1 Paenibacillus sp. P4_A7
GGTATGGGGACTAACATTACAGCATCTGTTCCTTTCCCAGCTGATCTTCCGACAGAAAACGAACGTAAAGCTGCAGAAGCGGCACTAGAATATATGGACTTGAAACCAGGTACTCCGATGAATGAGATTGCTATCGATTATGTATTTATCGGTTCTTGTACAAACGGTCGTATTGAAGATCTACGAGCAGCAGCAGAAATTGCTAGAGGCTACACAGTTAGCGATAGAGTAACGGCAATTGTTGTTCCAGGCTCTGGTCGTGTAAAAATTCAAGCTGAAGAAGAGGGATTGGATAAAATCTTCTCCGAAGCAGGCTTTGAATGGCGTGATGCAGGCTGCTCGATGTGTCTAGCAATGAACCCTGACGTATTGAAGCCAGGCGAGCGCTGCGCATCGACATCCAACCGTAACTTTGAGGGTCGTCAAGGCCGCGGCGGACGGACTCATCTTGTTTCTCCAGCAATGGCTGCAGCAGCAGCTATTATGGGTCGCTTCACAGATGTACGTGATTGGGAAGTTAAATCAGAAGTGTTGAACTAATTGCACGTGAGAGAGGGGTATAACTGATATGGAACCGTTTAAACAACTGACAGGCATCGTCGCCCCGGTCGACCGGGTCAACGTCGACACAGACGCTATTATTCCTAAACAATTTTTGAAACGCATTGAGCGCAGCGGCTTCGGTCAATTTCTTTTCTTCGAATGGCGTTTTCATGAAAATGGTGATGTAAACGTAGAATTCGAGCCGAACAAACCACGTTATGAGGGAGCTTCTGTACTAGTATCCCGCGCTAACTTCGGATGCGGATCTTCACGTGAGCATGCTCCGTGGGCGATTCTTGACTACGGGTACAAAGTTATTATTGCTCCGTCTTATGCGGATATTTTCTACAATAACTGTTTCAAAAACGGAATTTTGCCAATTAAACTTAGCGAAGAGCTAGTTGAAGAGATCTTCCAACGTACGGCAAAGCATAATGGCTACAAGCTGAATGTTGATTTGGAAAACAATCTGCTCACAGATGAGCATGGTCTTAGCATTAATTTCGAGCTTGACGAACATCGCCGTCAGTTTTTGCTGCAAGGGCTTGATGATATCGGCTTGACACTGCATCATGAAGAGAAGATTACAGCTTATGAGCAAAAGCACGCTGCTCGTCTTGGCTAATAAAACGTAAGGAAGAGGGCTGTTCCGCCGATAAGGTGGAATAGTCCTCTTTTTTCCTAAAATTATAAGAATTTATAAGTTTCACACCTATAACATGCTTATAATTCATCGCGAAACTTTGCTTTTCCGCCAAAGACGGCGAAAGCAGTTTACGCTTGAAATATAGGAAAGTATATCATTTTTCCATACTTTCTCTATATTTCTCCGGAATGAAACGCGCCACCGCCATAAGGACGGCGATAGCCGTTTCACCTTGAAACGCAACTTTTTCTGACAAGCTGCGTCTATATTTGCAGTCTGTAAAGTCGAATGTGCTCATTCGATGCGGGCAATATCAGTCATCGAGGTGGGAAATGAAGAAATTTGTATCCATTATGTTGTTAATGTCGGTTTTTTTCACGATGTTTGCATCAGTAGGACAAGCTGCAGCAGCCGTCGTCCCTAAACTTTTTTTGAATGGACAATTGTTGAGTTCTAGCGTTAATCCGCAAATCACCAATAAGCGAGTTATTGTTCCGGTGCGGGTTATTTCAGAAAGCTTAGGGTTTGAAGTCAAGTGGGACGATGTTAACAGAACGGTTACAATCAATAGTGGCCTTGATGTAATCAAGCTGAAAATTAATAACAGTGTTGCTGTTGTAAATGGCAAACCTATTCAGATGGATGCCCCTGCTACGATTCTAAAGGGAACGGGTACTACTATAGTTCCTATCCGTTTTGTAGGCGAGCAATTTGGTTTGAAGTTTGAATGGAAGGATGTTGAGAAGGAAGTACATATGTACCAAGAGCCTACAGATCCAGTAATACCACCGGATCCAGCTGTACCAACGCCGCCAGCAGGTGTGATCACTGCAGTAGGGTATGACGGTGTAAACACGATATCCATTAATTACGATGGTGTTGTTAAATCTAGCAAACCGTTCTACCTGGACACGCGCATTGTCTTCGATTTTACGGAAACGGGTTTTTCGTCTGACCTGTCAGCGTTGTTCATAGATGGGCAGGTAAGTACAACGGTAACAGAGAATACTTATTTAGAGCGCTATCGTTATTCTTTATTTAAGGACGCACCTCCAACAGCACGGCTCGTCTTAGAAGCAGCTAAGGATACCGGTTATGTCATTACGGAGAGCGAGGGTCTAATTCAGATAAAATTGATGCCGATAAATGAGGTTCCAATTGATCCTAATTTGCCAGTAGACCCTGAAGTGCCAAACCCAATAGATCCGGTTATTCCGCCTGTTAGCGATAAAGTATTTAATATCGTGATTGATGCAGGACACGGAGGATCAGATCCTGGCGCTAAAAGTATATTGAATAAATGGGAGAAAGAATTTACGTTGAGCATTGTTTTAAAGATGAAGGCTTTACTTGAAAAGGAGCCTAAAATAAAAGCTCATTTTACGAGAACTGGGGATACCTATCCATCCTTAGGGGATCGCGTTGCTTTTACAGAAAAACTCAAGGCAGATTTATTTGTTTCTATTCATGGAAATAGTGCTGCCAGCTCAGTAACAGGTGCTGAAACCTATTATTATCGTGAAAACAGCAAAGCGTTTGCACAAGTCATGCATAAACGGTTGATCGCTGCTACTGGAATTAAAGACCGTGGCGTGAAAACAGCAGCGTATAAAGTAATTAAAGAAACGACAATGCCAGCTGTGCTTTTAGAAGCAGGATTTCTTACCAATACGTCAGATGCAAAAATGCTCTATGATGATGCCTCTCAAAATCGTATTGCCGCAGAGCTTGTTGCAGGAATTAAAGAATACTTAAAAGTGAATTAGAAAGCAGGTGTTCAGAGTAATGAAAAACTTCAACGCACGAGGGCTTCTTGCTGTCATTATTTTATCTGCAGCGCTTGCTGGGTGTGGTGCTCAGGATAAGCCACGTGAACAACCGGGAAACGTCATCGAACAACCAACTCCTCCGGCAGATGAAAGTAAAGAAATTAAAGTGGAGCGTGAAGTCGCTATTTATGCAGCGGATACTGAACTGACAAAATCCGTTGAGCGAAAAGTGAAGCTATTATTTTTAGAAGATGAACCGGAATTGGAAATTGTTAAAACTACATTGAATGAGCTGCAAAAGGATGGAATTGAAAACGAAGTCTCGTTATGGAAAGCCATTCCAATCAATTCAGTTAAACTGGAAAACGGCCTTGTTACAATCGATATTCATTTACCGGACGAAGCTCGTTTGGGTGCACCAGGTGAATCACTTGTTATTGAAACGATGAAGCAAACTCTTTTTCAATTTGACTTTGTCCAATCTATTGAGCTTTTGGTAGACGGTGCTGCCGTTGAAACTTTAATGGGACATGTGGAGCTTGAGCATCCTTATACGAAAGAATAACCGTAAAAGCTAGAATGATAGTTTGCGAGATGATACTTTAGGAGGAATAGGACGTATGCCTTTTTATTTAACAAAAAATAAATTAATAATCGGTGCATTGGCGTTATCGTTAATTACAGGGAGTGGCGTTGTGGCTCCAACTATTTCTAGTGCAGCTACAACAGCACTGTCAACGCCTTTTACGGATATAAATAAAGGTCATTGGGCTGAGAAACATGTCGCTAAGCTTGCTCTCCAAGGAATTATAACAGGTTATCCAAAAGGAGATTCCTTCGTATTTCTTCCTACGCAAAGCGTAACGCAGGAAGAAGCAGTGCTTATGGCGCTGCGATTTGCTGGTTTAGAGAAGAAAGCGGATCTGAATGCAATTATCGGGTTTCCGGAATCTTTTGTTGTTAGTAATTTTTTCAAGCCCTATGTTAAACTCGCTTTCTCAGAAGGCTTGTTGGATCAAACGGAGGAGTACGCTTTAGCAGCCAAAGATCCAAGCAAAGCATGGGGGAAACGTCCGGCTTCTCGTGAATGGGTAACGAAGCTCATGATCCTTGCAATTGGCAAAGAAGCAGATGCGGATCGATTACAGGATTCTATCTCTACTTTTGATGATGCGAATGAGATTGACCCTTTGTACAATGGCTATGTTAATGCAGCATCCGAATTGGAGCTTGTCAAAGGTGTGACGGATGTAAAGTTTGCTCCTAAAGCAAATGTGAACCGGGCTCAGCTTGCCACTTTATTCAGCCGTGCAGAGGCACTGTTCCCAGTTATGTATGAAGGGCAGTCTAGCGGAGTTGTTTCAAAGATTACGGATAACGCTATTACCGTTTATAGCGATAAGAAAGAAACGACATATTCAATTGATTCGTCAACATTATTTTATCATTATAAAACAGAGGTTCCGATCACACTCGATCAGCTTTATAAATACGGTGATGTAACAGTTATTTCAAAAGAAGGCAGAGCATTGTACGTGGAAATAATGAGCGAAAATCGTGAGAGTGAGTATACGAAGACGATTACTGGTAAGCTGGGCCGTGTAGTGCCTGAAGATAAGAAGCTTTATGTATGGGTTGGCAATGATCCAGTTGTTGTTTATTATGATGACTCCGTTGTTGTCGTCGATGAAGCTGGTAATCCACTTCTTCTAAGTGCTCTTAAAGCGGACAGTCAAGTTAGTGTCGTGCAGGATACGTTCAGAGAGTCACCTCATGCTATTAAAATAGTGGGCGCGGTTGAAGCACCAGTAACCTCAGTTAAGGGCAGCTTCTACAATGCAGATAAAAAAACGATTACAATCAGCGATGGCACTGCATTAATATCGAAATTTTTTGCTAATGACGTAACAGTTGAGATTGAAGGCATGAAAGTGGCAACGATTTCGGATCTTCTTAAAGACGCGGATCAGGTTGAATTAACGCTGAACGCAACGGATCAAGTGACTAAGGTTAAAGTTACAAATCGTAATGTGAAGCAAATAGCAGGAGCTCAAATCGTTACATATTCCAACGATAAAAAGCTGCTTACTATTGTTGATGATAGCGGCGCAGCACCTCAAGCCTTGTTCTTTAATGACAGAACTAAGATTGAATATGGAGGCAGTGTCATTCCTCTTTCTTCAGCCTTAAGCTTCTTAACAACTGATCGGAAAGTAATCATTTCTTATACAGGGAACACAATCGTTTCACTGGAGTTTTTAACTAAATATACAGGTACATTAGTTTCAATTAATACGTATGGCAATCTAATCACTGTCAAGCTAAATGGCGGGACTAATATTTCTTTGCCGTATAATACGGCTTACGTTGATATTGCTGGGGCAACAACTTCATCTGTTAGCGATTTGAAAACAGGTGATATGCTGACGTTACAATTGAACGACAAGCAAGATAAAGTAGCCACCATAAGCCTTCATAAAAATGCCCAGTATGAGGTCGTATCGTTTGATACGGCAACCAGTAAGCTTCGTCTGAAAAACTCTACAACTCCGGCATTTGATTTATCGGTGTCAGGTGCAGAGCTTTTAAGTATATTAGGTACTAAATTAACACTTAATCAATTTACACCTGGAACGATGGTTAATGCTTCCTATGTCGGTAAACAAGCAACTAACGTTCAAGTTGTAGCGGTAACTTACGGGAAGGTTCTAACCGTTGCAGAGAATAGCGTCACAATAAAGGATTTGTCTGGAAAAACGGTTACGTACTCAGGCGGCCAAGGCTTTGATATTATTAAAGGTTCAGCACAAAGCTCGACTACAAATCTCCTTACAGTCGGGGATTATGTTGAGGTGCTGCAATCAGGTACAAACAAGACGACCATTTCAATTGCTATACCTGAAACTCGGGTATTTTCCGGCTATTACTCGAAAGACAGTCAAATACAAACCGTGCAAACGTCAGGTACGGATAACCGTTATTTTTTCACGGTGACAGCCGATACCAAATATACGTATAAAGGAAATCCGATCGTGGTGACTCAGTTAAAATCAGGTGACAATATTATCATTTATGGCTTTAAGAACAAAGCAATTGAAATCGTAAAGCTGTAAAGTTGGAGCCAGATATCTATATTTTGTGAAAAAACTGCCCTTTTGGGCAGTTTTTTTTTGGAATGTGCTTGATAACGGTTGCGAAGCGTGACAAATTTCGCTACACTTTGAACGATAGTGTTTGATTAGGGGAGAGGACGATGATTGCGAAACAGAAAATGCGTCAGGTACTGGACACTATGGCTGACATGTTTCCAGATGCGCATTGCGAGCTGAACCACAGTAATCCGTTCGAGCTTACGATAGCAGTATTGTTGTCTGCGCAATGTACGGATGAAACGGTTAATAAGGTGACGGCTTCGTTATTTGAAAAATATAAACGACCGGAGCATTATTTAGAGGTTCCACTCGAAGAGCTTGAACAGGATATTCGCCGCATTGGATTGTTCCGAAGCAAAGCGTCTAATATTCAAAAGCTATGCCGCATAGTCATTGATAAATATGACGGAGAAGTGCCTGCGAGTCACGAGGGGTTAACTGAATTGCCTGGCGTAGGCCGAAAAACAGCGAATGTGGTGATGTCCAATGCATTCGGCGTTCCGGCAATCGCGGTTGATACACATGTTGATCGTGTATCCAAGCGGTTAGGCTTCGCAAAGCCTGACGATACTGTGCTTGAGGTTGAGAAGAAGCTAATGAAGCTTGTTCCACGTGAGGAATGGACTTTAACACACCATAGACTCATATTTTTCGGTCGCTACCATTGTAAGGCACAAAGCCCGCAGTGTCCCATTTGTCCGCTGCTTGATTTGTGCAAAGAAGGAAAAGAACGTATGAAGACAGGCAATAAAACAAAAAATAAGAGTACAAAGAAGAAAATAGCCAATAAAGGATGATGAACATGAACTGTATTTCCGTGTATACAAACAATTTTGAACTTTTTTCCGATATCTATGAGCAAGTGCTTGAGTCACCACCACAAGAGAATGAGGATATAGTAGTGGATGGTATTACAGTTAGTGGATCCGGTGAAGTGCCTGATCAATACATCGAGCGTATGCGTGTTAAACCAGAGGTAGTTGTTATGAGAGATAAAGAACGTAAAATCATGATTTTGCAGCATGGCAATGTTTTTGAAATTTGCTTGCCTGCAGATGAAGAGGAAGCCGTTTAAGGAGAAGCAAGATGACAGAATTGACAGTGCAAAGCATAGCAGGGGCTATATTCGACGCAGCTGGCGCAATGTCGGCTGCTGGAGATCATAAACATGCAAAGCAAGCACAGGAGCTAGACAGTAAGCTGACCGAAGGTCGGCTTACTGTTGCTTTTTGTGGACATTTTTCTGCTGGAAAATCAACATTGATAAATCGGCTATGCGGTGCAAAGCTGCTTCCTTCGAGTCCGATTCCAACAAGCGCTAACGTTGTTTCAATTCGCGGAGGCGATAGAGCTTATGCGGCAGTTGAAACGATCAAAAATGGAGTCGTCTCTCATGCTGAAGTACCTATTGACGAGTTAGATCGTTATTGTGTAGATGGCGAACAATTCACGTCTGTTTCTATCGTGTATCCAAGCGAGGTTCTTGGCAATCATACCGTGCTGTTAGATACGCCAGGCATTGATTCAACAGATGATGCGCATCGTATGGCTACAGAATCGGCACTTCATCTTGCTGATGTTGTGTTTTATGTAATGGACTATAATCATGTCCAATCCGAAATCAACTTCTCATTTGCGAAGCAGTTGAAGGATTGGGGTAAGCCCTTATACTTTATCGTTAATCAAATTGATAAACATCGTGACCGCGAGTTATCTTTTGCAAGCTATCGTCAAAGCGTGGAAGATGCGTTTCATGCGTGGCACTTAGAGCCTGCAGGGATCGTTTATTTGTCTTTACGGGAGCCTGAGCATCCTCATCAGGAATGGGAGCAACTGCTTGAGCTGCTGGATAAGCTTCAGCAGCTTCGTAAACCTCTCTGCGCATACAGTGTAGATGCTTCACTGCGCCATTTGGTTTCAGGACATTTGAAGTGGGCCGAGCAGCAGGATGAGCCTGAACGTGATCGATTACTGGATGAAGCCGGTGGTGAAGAGGCGGCTGCTCTAGTAACGGATGAAATGAATCGTTTGGCATCACATATTAGAAAGCTAGAAGAAGATACTGAGGTTTATCGGGGTGAACTGCGCAAGGAGCTTCAATCTTTACTCGATAACGCGAATATAACGCCAGCCGGATTACGTGACTTAGCGCAATCGTTTCTCGAGAGTCGCAAGGCTGGTTTTAAAGCAGGGCTGCTATTTGCAGGTGCGAAGACAGCTGCCGAACAAGATCGCCGCTTAAACGCGTTCCGCGAGGAGCTGAACAGCTTAATCAGCGCTTCTATTGATTGGCATGTGAAGCATCTGCTGCGCAGCGCAGCAGAGCGTATCGGCTATGACAGCGAGGAGCTGGAAGCACAGCTCGCACAGCAGTTGACGTGGTTGCCGGAGCCTGCATGGCTCGTAGAACGTGTGAAAACTGGAGCCGTCATCGGAAATGAATATACGATGACGTACAGCCGCGACCTAGCCGCGGATGTGAAGGGTGAATATCGCAAGCGAGCGCTTGAGCTGATCGATGCGCTGGCGGCGCATGCAGCTGCGGCCAGCGCAGCAGCCGCAGTGGAAGCACAGGCACAGCTGGCGGCGCTTCGCGCGCAGGCTGGCGCACTTGGTGCGCTTGCCGCGCAAGCGGAGCGCGCGGCTGCGCATGCGGCGCAGCTAGCGGCGGCGCTGCCGGAGGCACCGGCAAGGCCGGCTTTGCCAGCGCCGAGCGCAGCTGGCGGGGCTGCGGCCCTTGCAGCGGCGGCTGCGGCGGCAGGAGCCGCTGAGGCTGGCGCAGCCAGCGCACTTGTTGGTGCGGCGGCAGATGCCGCACCGAGCGAAGCGGGCGCGGCTGCGCAGCATGCTGGCCGCGCTGGCGCTACGCGCGCCGAGCGCAGCAAGCTCGCTGGCGGAGCAGCGCTCGCGCAGCAGCACAGCGCGGCAGCGCGCTTAGCCAGCGCTGCGGAGCTGCTGGCTCCGCACGCGGCTCTGGCCGCTGCTGCGCAAGCGATGCGCGACAAGGCAAAGCGGCTGCAGGACAGCCGATTCACCATCGCGTTGTTCGGCGCCTTCAGCGCCGGCAAATCATCGCTCGCGAACGCGCTGATCGGAGAGCCGGTATTACCCGTCTCCCCGAATCCGACTACCGCGGCGATCAACCGCCTCGTGCCCCCTACGGCGGAGCACGGTCATGGCACAGCGCGCATCGTCATGAAATCACGCGCCGACATCTTGGATGACCTGCGCTATTCCTTAGCGCTGCTCGGAGAGAACGCCTCGTCCGATCACTTGCCGGACGCGACAGCGCTTATGCGGGCGATTGACCGTCTTACGCCGGATTCAATTGGCGCTGGCGGCCGCCCGCACTTCAGCTTCCTGCGCGCAGCTCGCGCAGGCTGGGCAGAGCATGAGTCGCTGCTTGGCCAGCACCTATCCGTTGATCAGGCCGAATATGAGCGTTACGTAGCAGAAGAGTCACGTTCATGCTTCGTGAGCGAGATCGACCTGCATTACGATTGCGACTTAACGGCACAGGGCATTGTGCTGGTAGATACACCAGGCGCAGATTCCGTAAATGCTAGACATACAGGAGTAGCCTTTAACTATATTAAAAACGCCGATGCGGTATTGTTTGTAACCTATTACAACCATGCCTTTTCACAGGCTGATAGACAGTTTCTCATGCAGCTTGGCCGTGTGAAGGATCAGTTTGAGCTGGATAAAATGTTTTTCCTCGTTAACGCCGCCGATTTAGCGGCCGATCAAGAGGAGCTGGAAGGTGTACTCAATCATGTTGAAACCAATTTGCTGCAACACGCGATTCGTAAACCTCGTCTATTCCCTATCTCCAGCTTGCAGGCTCTTGACGGTAAGCTGACAGGCGATGCGGAGCTGAAGAAACGTTCAGGCATTGATGCATTTGAGCAATCCTTCCTATCCTTTATTCAGAATGATCTTGGCAGGCTAGCAATAGATGCTGCTGAGCAGGATCTACAGCGTGCAGCTTCTACAGTAGCTGGATGGCTGAAAAGCGCTGAGGGAGACGCCGCTTCGAAAGAGGCGGAGCTAAGAGCGCTGCTGCTGGCTTCTAATGAGGGTCGTAAAGATATTGAAGAGTTTAAGTCTAGCGCCTTTACGGAGCAACTGAAGCAAGAACTAAGCGAACTGCTTTATTATGTTGTTCAACGGATCCAATATCGATTTGGCGAGTTTTATAATTTTGCCTTCAATCCAGCATCTCTGCAGGATGACGGCCGAGATTTGCGCAAAACGATTTGGACCTCTTGGCTGGAGCTGCAACGGCTTGTCCAGCAGGAGCTCCTACAAGAGCTTCTCGCTACGTCACTGCGCATGGAGCGGGGTCTTCATACACAATTGCAAAAGCAGTATAACAGCTGCGCTCAGCGCCTTGAATCTGCAATAGCATCGTATAATGCTGTTCCTTATGCAGCTATCGATTTGCAGACACCGGAAGAGCCAGCAGCATGGGAAGCGGATAACATTGATGCGAAATGGCTCTGGAGCCGCTTCAAATCACCTCGTCAGTTCTTTGAGGGTGAAGGTAAAGGCATACTTCGCAAAGATCTCGACGCTGCTCTCGCACCGTCATTGAACGGCTGGATGACAGACCAGACCAATCTATGGACAGCGATATATGAGCAAATTTGGGATTCAGCGGCTGATCAGGCAGCAGATCGGCTGTTAAACGATATGCTTGCTTACGTGGATGGAAAGAGCAGCTCGCTTACGGGCAACGCAAATTCGGGAGAACTAAAAAAACTTTATAATCAGTTGATTAATCTCTAAATTTTAGTAATTGACGAGCATATAATCGCATTTATAGCTGAATGCTTTTGCAGCGCGCCTAGCGTTCTGTGAAAGCATTTTTTTATTTTGTGTGTTCTTATGCAAAAATGGAGTAATTGGAACATATATGTCACATTTAGCACCAATTAGGAGTAATGATGCTATCTCCTTTCCGTATCGGCTTAATAAGGGAGATTAGTCTCATATATGAATATTTATACAGTTTGCTCCTCTTAACCGATGCTGATAATATTCACTTCATACTTATAAAAAAGATTTGGGGAGATGTTTGTACGTGGACGTGTTAAGGCAATTGAAAGCATTTTATTGGTCGGAACGTAAGCTTCTGTTCTTATCCATATTTTGCTTAATGTGCGCGACAGCGCTCGGAATTGTGTATCCGAATTTGCTTCGGTACCTGATTGATGATGTGATTACACCCAAGAAATTCGAGTTAGTGCCGGCACTGTCTTTCACTGTTGTAGGAATCGTTACGCTTAAAGCCTGTATGCAGTTTTTACATGGATTTTTTGGTGGAAGGCTTGGGAACATTGTTGCATTTAACATGCGTAATACGTTGTACGATAAGCTGCAATCATTGTCATACCAGTACTATGATAAAGCGAAAACAGGAGATTTGATGTCACGTCTGACCGCGGATTTGGAAGCGCTGCGAAACTTTATCGGTTTTGGATTTGCCCAAATTTTAAACATGGTGCTTATGATCGTGTTCGGCGGAGCGATGATGATGTCGATTCATTGGCAGTTGACTTTACTTACGTTAGTCACTATTCCAGTACTAGGCTTTCTAGCGATGCGCTTCGAGCGTAACATTCATCCGGCGTTTCGTGAAATGCGTCAAGCGATGAGTAATTTGACAACTGCCGTTCAAGAAAATATTACAGGCGTGCGTACGGTCAAATCTTTTGCTCGTGAATCGCATGAAGTAACTAAGTTTTCGGTGCGCAGCGATGCTTATCAAAATAATCAAGTCGGTGCTGCGAAAATCTGGGCTAAGTTTTTTCCGGTTATGGAACTTACAGCCAACTTAAGCGCTGTTATTTTACTAGTTGCTGGCGGTATTCTCGTTATTAACGGTTCCTTGCAGTTGGGTGAATTCGTTGCCTTTTTCAGCTTGATTTGGTTTATTATCGGTCCGATGTGGGGCTTAGGCTTTCAAATTAATAACTACACGCAGTTCAAAGCTTCCGGTGAACGGGTGCTCGGTCTTCTTAATGAATATGTGCATGTGAAAAATACAGAGGATGCTGTCGAGGTGAGTGCGAAAACGTCGAAGGGCCATGTCCAATTCGACAAAGTAACGTTTAGCTATCCGGACAGTTCGCCAGCGCTCACTAATATTAATTTGGACGCGCCTGCAGGTTCAGTGATCGGGATGCTGGGTGCTACCGGATCAGGTAAGTCAACGATCATTCAACTGCTTATGCGAGCTTACAATGTAAAGGAAGGCAGCATTAAGTTGGATGGCATTGATATTCGCGATTTGGATGTCCAAAGTCTTCGTAGTCTCATTGCGCCAGTGTTCCAGGAAACCTTCCTGTTCTCGGCTTCCATTCGCGACAATATCGCTTTTGGTGTTCGTGATGTAACGGAAGAACAAATTCATGATGCTGCAAAGCTTTCCAAGGCACATGAATTCATTATGGAACTTCCGCTAGGTTATGACACGATCGTTGGGGAAAGAGGGATGGGCTTGTCTGGCGGCCAGAAGCAGCGGATTGCCATTGCAAGAGCATTGATCAAAAACCCGCGTATTCTTGTTTTGGACGATGCGACAAGCGCAGTAGATATGGAAACGGAGCATGAAATTCAAGCGGGCTTTAAAGAGCTTATGGCTGGCCGCACAACGTTTATTATTGCGCACCGGATCTCTTCCCTGCGGCATGCCGACGAAATTATTGTTTTGGATAAAGGCCTCATTGTACAGCGCGGCACCCATGCTGAGTTAATTCAGCAAAAAGGACCTTACCGAGATACCTATAACATTCAATATGCTGATTACCCGCTTAACGACGCAACAGCAACAGTGCAAGCGGCTGATCGGAAAGGAAGTACCTCATAATGAGTACCAGTGCGAAAGTCAAAGCAAAAGCAAATAATAAAAACGAACGGTTCATATACCAAGACGATGAGATGATTGAAAAGCCATTTAACTGGGGGCAGCTTCGCCGTTTATTCACGTATATGCTGCCATATAAGAAGGAACTCATGCCAGTCATCTTTATGATGATTCTTGGAACGTTAACTCGGCTTGGGAACCCGGCGCTAATTATATTGGCGATTGATGAAGCGATTAATCCTGCAAATGGAGAGACCAGCATACCTAAACTGCTGATCATCGCTGCAATTATGCTCGTATTATATATTATACAGTGGGCGTCCAATGCGTATCGAATCAAGCATACGAATGTTATTGGTCAAAAAGTTATTTACGATTTGCGTAACCACTTGTTCCAGCATATTCAGAAACTTTCTTTCCGGTTCTACGATAAACGGCCGGCAGGCTCTGTGCTCGTGCGTGTTACGAATGACGTAAATGCTTTGCAGGACCTGTTCACAAACGGAGTAGTCAATCTGCTTATGGACTGCGTTCAGTTGTTCGGTATCGTCATTATTTTACTCGTATGGAATTTCAATCTTGGTATCGCCGTTATGATTACTGTACCGCTCATGTTCCTAGTCTCGACGACTTTACGGAAACGTATTCGTTTTGCTTGGCAGGAAGTTCGGATGAAGCAATCCCGAATTAATGCTCACTTAAATGAAAGTATTCAAGGGATGAAGGTTACACAAGCTTATGTGCAAGAAAAAGATAATATGGGCTTTTTCAATCAAATGAATAAGGATAACCTCAAGTCATGGAATAAAGCATCGGCTCTCAATCAAGCATTTGGTCCGGTTATTGAGGTGACTTCAGCGATCGGGACGTTTATATTGTTCTGGTACGGTGCTTATTTGATTCAGAATGAATTTATTACCATCGGTTTGCTCATCGGTTATGCGAACTATATGAGCAACTTCTGGGACCCTATTAACCGTTTGGGACAAATGTATTCCCAACTATTAATTGCTATGGCGTCATCGGAACGGATTTTCGAATTTATCGATGAAGAGCCGACCGTTGGGGAAATAACAACAGCAAAGGCGTTGCCGTCAATTAAAGGCGATGTAAAGTTTGATTCGATCGTTTTTGAATATGAAAAAGGCAGGCCCGCGCTGAAAGGTATTACCATTGATGTGAAAGCCGGTCAATCCATTGCGCTCGTTGGTCATACGGGATCGGGTAAAAGTACGATCATTAATCTGCTTTGCCGGTTTTATGATCCAGTTGAAGGCCGCGTATTGATTGATGGAATCGATATTCGCGATGTTACGATGGAAAGTCTGCGCTCGCAGGTTGGCCTAGTCATGCAGGACACTTTTATTTTCTCGGGATCGATTCGTGACAATATACGTTATGGAAAGCTGGATGCTACAGATGAAGAAGTTGTAAAAGCAGCGCAAGCTGTTTCCGCGCATGAGTACATTATGGGCTTGCCGGATGGTTACAATACACAGGTTGAGGAGCGAGGCAACATCCTCTCTATGGGTCAACGTCAGCTATTATCGTTCGCCCGCGCTTTGCTGGCTGATCCGCAAATTCTGATCTTGGATGAAGCGACAGCGAGTATTGATACGGAAACCGAACTCAAAATTCAAGAAGCGTTAAAAGTATTGCTGGCTGGACGTACGTCATTTATGATCGCACACCGTTTGTCAACGATTCGTCATGCAGATGAAATCATTGTGCTTGACCATGGGGTAATTGTCGAGCAGGGTAGTCATGAATCATTGATTGCTCACAAAGGTGTATATAATGGTCTGATTGAAGCGCAATACCGCTTTTTATAACTGTCTAATTTTTAAAAATAGTTGATTTTTGCTTAGGGAACCTCCACAATGGAAGAAAAAAACGAACCGATTCGATTATTCTCGCCAATCTTGGCATTGAACAACGATACGGCTTGCTTCCAGGAGGTTCTTTTTGTTATGTATGGATCACCATTAACTCATCATGCTCGCAAAATATTACTATTAGGCTCAGGTGAACTTGGTAAAGAGGTTGTGCTTGAAGCTCAAAGATTAGGCGTTGAGACGATAGCAGTCGACCGCTATGAAAACGCGCCTGCCATGCAGGTAGCTCACCGCAGCTATGTTGCTGATATGCTTGACGGTGCAGCTATTCGCCGTATTATCGAGAAGGAACGTCCGGATCTTATCGTGCCGGAAATTGAAGCAATCGCGACAGAAACGCTGCTTGAGCTGGAGCAGGAAGGTCATCAGGTCATTCCTACTGCAAGAGCCGCACGCCTCACAATGGACCGTGAAGGAATTCGTCGATTAGCGGCTGAAACATTAGGCTTGCCCACGGCTCCTTATCGTTTTGCAGATACGCAAGAGGAATTGCAACAAGCTGCAACAGAGCTTGGTTTTCCTTGTGTCATTAAACCGATTATGAGCTCATCCGGCAAAGGCCAAAGTGTTTGTCGGTCCGAAGCGGAGATTGAAGCTTGCTGGAACTACGCTATGGAAGGTGGACGAGCGAAGAAGGCGAGAATTATAGTCGAAGGGTTCGTAACATTCGAGTCAGAAATTACGCTTTTAACGGTTCGTTCCGTATCTGGTACCAGCTACTGTGCGCCGATTGGCCATGTGCAGAAGGACGGAGATTATATCGAATCCTGGCAGCCGCATGATATGACCGAACAGCAAATTGCGCAAGCTGAAGCTATTGCGCTGCAAATCACGGAGGAACTGGGCGGTTACGGTTTATACGGTGTAGAGCTGTTTATTACGAACGAGGGTGTGCTGTTTAGTGAAGTTTCGCCTCGTCCGCATGATACGGGTATGGTTACGATGGCGACGCAGGATTTATCGGAATTTGCGCTTCATGTTCGTGCTATACTAGGTTTTCCGATTCCAACCATACGTCTGCTTACGCCTGGTGCCTCACATACTTTGAAAGCGGACAGAGATCATCAGAACTTTCGCATTGGCGGCATAGAGCAAGCGCTATCTGTGCCTAACACACAGATTCGAGTATTCGGTAAGCCTGAGACGAAAGCGGGTCGTAGGATGGCGGTTGCGCTTAGTTCTGCAGCAAACGTAGAGCAAGCACGTGAAACAGCTCGAATAGCAGCTGAAGCTCTGTATGTTGAATACAATGAGTAAACACTAAATCGACATAAAACGATCTTTATTTCAATCGAGTATAGTTTGGAGGAATAAAAAATGGGTAAAAAACGGAAGCAAGCCGCTGCAGCATCCGCAGCTAAATCCTCTGCGAAGCCTGAGCAGAATAATCCTGTCTTGCTGAATGAGCTATTAAGCGCGGATATTGTAAGTAAACTTAAGGCTAAAGCTGACGAAATGAAGCAAGAGGAAGCGACGCGTAAGGAAGAGCTTCGCAAGCAAGAAGAGGATAAGAAGAAGCAGGAACAAAAGCGATTGGAGAATGACTTTTCCTATCTACTGGATAACAGTGATCCAAGCTGGTCCAAGCATAAGTAAGTCACCCTCAAAAATAGTATGTTTCACATATAATGGGATAAAGTACGGACATCCAAATAATCTTGGATGTCCGTTTTTGTGTAACTTATTTAGTTTTAATTAGTTTCAATTTAGTAAGCAAATAAGGAAATAAGCAAATAAGAAAGTAAACAAGTATGCAAGTAAAGTAAGTGAGTAAGTTCAGTTCAAGTTTGAGTTAGTGTGTATGAGTTCGTTTTATGTTCATGTTTGAGTTAATGTGTTTAAGTTCGTATATAAGTTCGTGTTTGTATTCATGTTTGAGTTAATGTCACGAGTTTGTGTTTATGTTTGAGTTCATGTTTCAGTTAAGCTTGCGTTATGTAGTTAGGCTAATTAGGCTCAATATAAAAATTGGTTTTAGATTGCAAAACCCTATACAGACGGCGCAAGGCATCCTTACCATCATTCTATTTCAACCCATGTAAGAGCTAAGTGGGGATTAGAATGGATATTGTACATTCAAACGACTTAAATTTCCATGTTTAAATGATTTGAATGGATATATACAATCAAATAGGTCGTTAGAAGCACTTTATCTGCTAAACAGCCGATTAGCCTGTATGAAATACAGGCTGGGACAAAAATAACGTATATCAAGTGGATTTGATTGTATAAAACACAGTCAAATACTACAAAAGAAGAAAAGATGAAATAACAGAATAGAAGAGAACAAAGCAAAACAGTAATGAACAGATAGTGCAGTACTGAACAGAATAAAGCAGAACAGATTGAACAGAGCAGAATAGAGAGCAAAGCAGAGAATAGAGCAAAGCAATAAGGAACAGAGAGCAGAACAGAGAACTGATCTGAGTAGAAGAGTACTGTACATTTCTTTGTTTTAGGAGTGGATTAGCTTGTCTCACTTTCTGTCAACGCTGATCTTTAGGATGAGTCTACAATTCATTCATAGTCAATCATATTTATTGAAAGATGTATTTGAGAAAGTGCATTTATGGTTACTGTTGAGGCTTTTGTTTGAGCTCGAAATTCATGCAAGGCTTACCGGATGAGTTAAAGACAGCAAGACTTGGCATTGTATTTGTTTTAAAACCAAATGCTTTGCAACCTTTTGGGGCTTGAGGGTCCCAAGTAACATAATAATATTGGCATTTCATACAATTCACACGTTCATTTCCACTCATAATAATCCCTCTTTATAAAGAATAAATAAAAAAAGGCTAGACCTCGAACACATCATATGATTAAAACACAGTTTACGTCTGCATTCAACCACATTTACCTGCATGCATCTAAAAATCCGCCAGTTCTATTTTTTCTAAACAAAGATTAGCTAACGGACATTAGATCCGTTATTTGTGAATTATTATGCCAAAAGAGGATGCTAACGGACTTGAGGTACGCTATTGTGCTTGGGTGGGTGAATATTCGGCCTTTTTCATGCAAATAACGCAACTGATGTCCGTAATCACCTGAAATAGTCATATTTCTGCAAAAAAGAGGATCCTATGTCCGCATTCAAGGACAACAAGTATGGTCTATTGTTTTGAATCGTATATGGTGTTGTTCCGGGTTCAAATATGTTGTAGTTCAGTATGTATAATCAGCTATTTTAGTGGCCGATACATAAATTCCATCAATCTGCAAAACATGCTAACATCAATTATTTTAGCGGTACGAAGACTGCTGCTAGGTGGGGAGGCATGCTGATGAACAATTCCCGTACATTTTGGAATGGTTTGATGATTGTTTCGATATTCGCGACTGCAGTGTTATTGCTGGGATTCGGCTGGGCGGTTAAAGATATGCTTCTCCCTGATTTGAACCAGATGGATCATACAGAGAAGGCGGAGGATGTGATTAAGCCTGATGTGGGTACGCTGAAGAACGCTTCAGAAATCCAAATTGTTGCATTGGGTGATTCACTTACGAAAGGAACGGGAGATGCTACAGGGGAAGGCTATGTGAAGAAGGTTGCAAAAGGTCTACACACTGAACTGAGCAAGCCCGTGCGAGTATTAAATAATTTGGCTATTAATGGCATGCAAGCAGATGAACTTGCTGATCGTTTGCACAATGACAATGGTTTTAAATACGCGATTAAGCAGGCTAATTTAGTTTTGCTTACAATCGGCGGAAACGATTTGTTTCAATCTGCACGTGCCAAAAATGCTGGAAAGAAGCTTACCGCTTCGACTATATCGAGTATAACGAAGGAGCTTCCAGAGGCATTAGATCGCTTTAAAGAAGTGATAACTGAGCTGAATATCATCAATAAAAATGCCCAAATCGTTTACATTGGGTTATACAATCCTTTTTATGATATTGAAGTGCTCAGAAACGGAAGTCTTGACGTACAGCAATGGAATAAAGAGGCGTATGCCATACTTCACACCTATCCCAACATGATGATGACTCCCACCTTTGATCTGTTTGAGGGGGAAATTACTGACTATTTGTCTCCCGATCATTTTCATCCCAATCAACAGGGCTATGAGCGTATAGCTGCACGGATTTTGGAATCCTTAAAATAGTTTTAATCATGGAATCTTTGAACTAGACTGAATTATCAAATCCTTGAATTAGTTTGGTTTGTTTAAATTAGTTTGAACTGTTTAAGTTAGTTCGGAAGCGAGGAAACTTATATGGAAAATGTTCTTACAGTCAGCCGATTGCACAAGAAGATAAGAGGGAAAACCATCATTCATGAGATCAGCTTTGAAGTAAGAGCAGGCGAAATATTCGGCTTCCTTGGTCCGAATGGCTCAGGCAAAACAACGACGATTCGTATGCTCGTGGATCTCATAAAACCGACGTCAGGTGAGGTTCGGATATGTGGTAATCATGTGCAGAAAGAGCCTGAGAAGGCGCTTCGACATGTTGGTTGTATAGTAGAAAACCCAGAGGTTTATACGTATTTGACGGGATGGGAAAATCTTGAATATTTTGCCCGGATGCTGGAAGGGACAGATACAGCCCGCATTCACGAGGTTGTACGTATCGTAGGGCTTGAAGATCGCATACACGAAAAGGTAAGAACATATTCGCTTGGCATGCGGCAGCGTCTTGGAATCGGACAAGCTTTGCTGGGCAAGCCAAGTCTACTTATACTCGATGAGCCGACAAATGGGCTTGATCCAAAGGGCATTAAGGAGCTAAGGGAGTTTGTAAGACAGCTGGCAGATGAAGGTCTCTGCATTTTCATTTCGAGCCACTTACTTAGTGAAATACAACTGATGTGCGATCGAGTGGCGATTATTAACAGTGGAAGGTTACTTGCAGAGGGAAAGGTAGCCGATTTAATTAAGGATTCAAGTGGATATGTAATATGGGAACTTGACCAGACCATCTTAGGCAGTCAGCTGCTTGCTTCAAATCAAGAAATTGAAATACTTGAACGCAACGCGAACCAATTGGACGAAATCTTATTAGTTGGGAAGCCTGACGTTATAATCACAGTGATGCCTGTGGACCATATTCCTAAAATCGTGAAGCAGCTTGTCGAATTTCAAATCGGTGTTTTATCCGTGCAACAAGTAGCGCCTACACTGGAAGAATTGTTTCTAACGATGACGGAGGGTGAAGCATTTGATTAAAATATTGCCACTCATCCAAAATGAAATGCTAAAAATTTGGAAAAAGAAGCGTTTTTTTGTTATTATTCTCCTATTAGCAGCGCTTATTCCGATATTTTGTTATGCAGAGCTGAAGGTCTATCAGAACAATGCGGTCAAATTTGCAGATTGGCGCAATCAGGTGCTGCAGCAAATAACTGATTTGGAAAATACGCTATCAAGCGATCGCATTCCTGAGGAATGGAAACGAAGCAGGCGCATAGCTGTTCAGCAGCTGCAATATTATTTGGACCATGATGTGAATCCGAATGAACCGAACGGAGTAACCTTTACACGCAGTTTTCTAGACAATGCCGTAACTTTGTTTATTCCTTTGCTTGTACTGGCGCTTGGATCAGATATGGTTTCAGGGGAACGATCATCCGGTACGATTAAGATGCTGCTGACAAGACCAATTAGACGGTGGAAAATATTACTAAGCAAGCTGATTGCGCTTTGCTTATATGTCTCACTGACCATCATGTCTACGGTGCTGCTATGTTATATCATTTCTGGCTTATATTTTGGTTACGAAGGATGGTCCATTCCGGTCTTTACCGGGTTTCGAATTACAGGCGCAACTTTCGACAGCTCGAACGTACATTCGGTTCCGCAATGGTTTTATGTTATAATGCAATCGGGCTTAGCATGGTATGCGGCCATAATTATTGCGCTTCTTGCCTTTATGGTATCCGTTCTTGTTAGAAGTACAGCTGCCAGCATGGTGACGATGATGGCTGTCGTTATTACAGGAACTATATTGTCAGGAATGTCTTCTTCTTGGACAAGCGTTAAGTATTTGTTTGCGGTAAACCTGAAATTGACCAGCTATTTGGACGGATCGCCACCGCCGATTGAAGGAATGTCATTACCTTTTTCCCTTGCTGTACTAGCGGTTTGGGGGACTGGCGCGCTGGTCGTTTCCTTTGGTGTCTTTACGAAACAGGACATCTTGAATTAAAATAGCTTGAAGATAGGGAAACGTGAACACAGATTGGGGGGCGCTCATGTCAGAGCAAATCGATTTTTTAGCAAATTCAGCGGCTACAGACCGAAATTATGAGGCCGATGATATACAAGTACTTGAAGGATTAACTGCAGTACGCAAAAGACCGGGCATGTACATAGGTAGCACAAGCAGCTCAGGTTTGCATCATTTAGTGTGGGAAATTGTCGATAATGCGGTGGATGAGCATTTGGCAAAGTTTTGTACAGCCATCGAAGTTATGCTGCATAAGAACGGAGCCGTAACGGTTCATGATAATGGTCGGGGGATACCTACCGGCATGCATAAGACCGGAATACCAACCCCGCAGGTTGTATTTACAATTTTACATGCTGGCGGTAAATTTGGCGGCGGGGGATACAAGAAATCCGGCGGCTTGCACGGCGTTGGGGCATCTGTAACCAATGCGTTGTCAGAATGGCTGGAAGTGGATATTTACCGCGAAGGTAAAATTCATAGACAACGTTTCGAATATTGGATTGATGAAGCAGGCAAGGAGCATGTAGGTGAGCCTGTGCGCGGACTTGAAATTATCGGTACAACAAACCGTACAGGAACAAAGGTTACTTTTAAGCCGGATGCTCGCGTGTTCCAAAGCGGTACAAATTTAAGCTACGATACGTTGGCAGAGCGGCTTCAGGAAATAGCATTTTTGAATTCCGGGCTTAAAGTGTCAATTAAAGATGATCGCAGCGGCAAGCACGACATATTCCATTATGAGGGCGGAGCGCGTCAATTCGTTCAATTTTTGAATGATGACAAAACCGTACTGCATGACGTAATTCATTTTACTGGCGATCGGGAAGATATTGAGGTTGAAGTCGCATTACAGTACAATGACGGCTACACCGAGACGATTGCCTCTTTCGTTAACTCGATTCCTACACGCGGAGGCGGTACGCACGAGACCGGCTTTAAGACAGCTTACACACGCGTAATGAATGACTATGCACGCAAAGCGGCTATGCTCAAGGAAAAGGATAAAAACCTTGAAGGCAATGATTTGCGTGAAGGCATGATGGTCGTTATTAATATAAAAATGTCTGAGGTTGAATTCGTTGGACAAACGAAGGATCAGCTCGGAAGCGCGTCTGCGCGCAGTACGGTTGATGCGATTGTTACGGAGAAAATGCAAGTGTTTTTGGAGGAGAATCCACAGGTGGCGCAAATGCTCCTGAAGAAATCACTTCAGGCTTCAAAAGCGCGTGAGGCAGCTCGCAAAGCTCGTGAAGAAATTCGCAGCGGCAAGAAGAAGAGTGAGAGTTCTAATCTGAATGGCAAGCTCACGCCAGCTCAGTCAAAGGACACTACCCGCACAGAGCTATTTATTGTGGAAGGTGATTCGGCCGGCGGCTCAGCGAAACAAGGCAGAGATTCTAAATATCAAGCTATTTTACCGCTTAAGGGTAAGCCAATGAATCCTGAGAAGGCCAAGCTTGCCGATATACTGAAAAACGACGAATATAAAGCCATCATCTCAGCAATTGGAGCGGGAGTAGGGCCAGAGTTCGTTGCTGAGGAATGCAATTATAATAAAATTGTCATCATGACCGATGCGGATACAGACGGAGCGCATATTCAGGTACTTCTTTTAACTTTCTTCTATCGTTATATGAAGCCGCTAATAGACTCGGGCAGAGTCTTTATTGCTCAACCGCCATTGTACAAAATTTCTCGAAAGTCCGGTAAGCTGGAAACGTTCCGTTACGCTTTTACGGATGAGCAGCTTCAAAACTATTTGAAGGAATTCGGTAAAAACTATGAGCTTCAACGTTATAAAGGACTGGGTGAGATGAATCCCGAACAGCTTTGGGAGACAACTATGAATCCAGAAACACGAATTTTTTTACAGGTTCAAATCGAGGATGCAGCGAAAGCTGAACGCAGAGTATCGACGCTCATGGGAGATAAGGTCGATCCGCGTAAACGGTGGATTGTCGAGAATGTCGACTTTATGGAATATGAGGAATAGGGGGAATTCTGCATGAGTATACTGGAACAATTTTTGCCAGCGTTTCTAGAAGAGGTCGTGGGAGACCGCTTCGGACGTTATTCGAAGTATATTATTCAGGATCGCGCGATTCCTGATGTTCGCGACGGCTTAAAGCCTGTACAACGACGTATTCTATACGCGATGTATGATTCTGGAAACACGCCGGATAAGGCATATCGCAAATCAGCCAAAACGGTTGGTGACGTAATGGGTAATTATCATCCCCATGGCGACTCATCGATTTATGAGGGTATGGTTAGAATGGCACAGCCTTGGAAAATGGGGCATACGCTTGTTGACGGACATGGTAACTGGGGTTCTCAGGATGATGACCCGGCTGCTGCTATGAGGTACACAGAAGCACGCTTGTCGCCAATTGCGATGGAGCTGCTTCGTGATATTGAGAAAAGAACGGTGCTTTTCAAAGATAACTTTGATAATTCGACGAAAGAACCGGTTGTACTCCCGTCGAGATACCCTAACCTGCTCGTAAACGGTACCAGTGGCATCTCAGCGGGCTTTGCCACCGAGATACCACCCCACAATCTAAGAGAAGTGATTGACGCCTGTATCGCGCTTATGGGGAGCCCAGAGCTGTCGCTTGAGGAGCTCATGAAATATGTTAAAGGTCCAGACTTTCCGACAAGCGGCTTAATCATGGGTGAAGAAGGTATCCGTGATGCCTATGCTACAGGTAAAGGACGGATTTACGTCCGGTCGAAAACAGTGATTGAAGATATGCGGGGCGGGAGACAGCAGCTCGTTATAACTGAAATCCCTTATCAGGTAGTTAAGTCTCGCCTTGTTACGGCGATGGAAAATATACGGCTAGAGAAAAAAGTTGAAGGTATTGCTGAGGTTCGCGATGAGAGCGGACGCAATGGTCTTCGTATTGTTGTCGAATTCAAGAAGGAAGCGGATGCGCAAGGGATTCTTGCTTATTTGCTGAAGAAGACGGATTTGCAGGTAGCTTATAACTTCAATATGGTGGCTATCGTTAACAAAACACCTATGCAGCTTGGCCTGAAGCAAATCTTATCTGCCTATATTGAGCATCAGAAGGAAGTCGTAACTTTCCGAACAAAATACGATCTAGAGAAGGCCGAGGATCGTGCTCATGTAGTAGAAGGTCTCGTAAAGGCACTTAATCTGCTTGATGAGGTAATCGCGACAATTAAAGCATCTAAGAATCGTGCCGATGCACAGGACAATTTAGTCGCGAAATTTGACTTCACTCCACGCCAGGCAGATGCGATTCTGACATTGCAGCTTTATAGATTAACCAATCTAGAGATTACAACGCTAGAGAAAGAACATAAGGAAATGATGAAGCGAATTGCTTACTTGCGATCCATTTTGGATAGCGAGAAGAAGCTGCTTGGTGTCATCAAAGATGAGCTGCTCGAAATTCGCACAAAATTCGGCATTGACAGAAGGTCAGATATCCGTGGTGAAGTAGAAGAACTTAAAGTTAATCTTGAAGTACTCGTAACACCTGAGGATGTGCTTGTAACACTTAGCAATGACGGCTATGTAAAAAGGACAAGCATGCTGTCTTTCACTAGATCTGGAGGAGAGCAACAAAGCTCTGGAGTGAAGGAAGGCGATTTCGTTCGTGAGCTTATGGCGGTCAATACGATTGACAACCTATTGCTGTTCACTCGCAAGGGGCAATATTATCTACTGCCTGTCCATCAAATTCCAGAGTTTAAGTGGAAGGATACAGGGACAGCAGTTGTTAATGTGATCCCGATGCCGAAGGATGATTCCATCGTAAGTGTCATTCCCATTAGAGATGTTTCAGCTTCAACTGCGTCACTAGTGTTCGTAACGAAGCGGGGTCAAGTGAAGCGAACAGAGCTTAAGGAATATGCAACGACAAGATCTACAGCAATTGCCGCTTGCAAGGTTGCCGATGGTGATGAAGTTATTCAAGTCGTCGTAAGTGACGGGACGAAGCAAATTTTGCTGGTGACAAAGCATGGGATGAGTATTCGATTTGCCGAGAGCGAAGTGAATCCGATGGGTAAAGTTGCAACGGGTGTCAGAGGCGTTCAGCTGAAGGATGGAGACGAGATAATTGCCGCCGAATGGGTTGCCGAGGATGAAGGCGAAATTGTCGTCATTACAGATATTGGCTACGCAAAACGATCATTGCTGCTTGATTATCCGATCCAAGGAAGAGGCGGCAAAGGCGTTCAAACGTTCGAGTTCAAGGAAGGCAAAAGAGTTAAACCAAATGGAGCTGCTCTTGTTGCCGCATATTATTGCAAGGATGCGAAAGAGATCACTGCCGTTACATCTTCTGGAGCAAAGCTTGTTGCGAGTTCAGAGAAAGCACCAATTGAAGATCGCAAATCGATTGGGAAGCTGATCTTCCTCGTTGAGAAGAATGATATCATAACAAGTACACTTGTACGCTCGCTTACGGAGATCAATCAAAAGGGCGATTAGGTGGATCAAAACGTTCAATAACTTCCAAAATAGCTTCTAGCATAACCCACAATGGTACCGGCTCATCAGGGCTGTCTAACCATTGTGGGTCTTTTATTATGCCATAAGCTTTTATTTTTTGTATAATTGCTGCTTTACGTTCGTCCATATCAATCACGCCCCTTAAAAATTTTCGCAGCAAAATTACATCGAATGCATGAGCGAAAGTACTAGGAAAGCGAAGAAGTGCTGGGCTTTCGCCTCATTGTATGTCTAATGTTGTCAAAATGTTCACTATTGTATCGATTAATATCGCAAATTATTAATTGTGTTAATCTTTTATTCGACATTTTGGGCTGTTATAATATATAACGAAAGGTGAAATATGACAGAGAGCGAGTGTGAGGATAAATGGTATCTGATGAATTTACTCGATTATGGATGAAGCTTTCACGCGAGTGGAAAACCAGCTTAGAGCAGTCGCTCGCTCCACTCACGGAAGGACAATTGAATGTGCTAGATTTGCTTTTGCAGCATCAGCCAATGAAGCCTTCTGATCTGCTTCAGTATTTGGCAACAAMACCTGCTGCGATAACAACACTGCTTGATCGGATGGAACGGAATGAGCTGATCGATCGTTCTAGAGATGATAATGATCGGAGAATTGTATGGGTATCTGTATCGAAGAAGGGTCAAGAAGAAGCTGTGCGCGGTACAGCGATTCGGACTCAATTAATTGAACAATCGCTGGACCGCATTTCCTCTCATAATCAACAGCTGTTGGTTTACTTGCTAGGGAAAGTCGCGAACCTATGAAGAGGTAATCTAGTAAATGTTTATTTCATAGAATCGAGCCGATTACGCAATAACTCGAAATTTTCTTTAAGCGTATCGTAGTCGGCTTGTGCTAATAAAGGATCAGATGAGGCATTAATGGTCTGTTCAATCGGTAAAATACGGTATCGAAAAGCACTATCGGGTTTATATCGATGAACCCAGGTCGGTATCGACTCTATTTCGGTGAGAGAGATGGTACCGTCAGTCATATTTTTTCGTATGTTTACTTTGAAAATAACCCCGTAGTCCTTCGTATCGCCTCGCTGGTTTGAAATGAAATTACCCATAGAATATATGATAAGACCGGTTTTTGGCGCACCTTTCTCATCTGTCGTCTCTACAACCTCATAAGGTTGTACGACATGAGGATGTGAGCCGGCTATAATATCAGCGCCAGCAGCAACAAGCGTTCTAGCTAAACGTTTCTGTTCTTTACTTGGCTTAGTCTGGTATTCGATACCAAAATGAAGTGAAACGGTTACAAGATCAGCTCCCGCTTCGCGAAGCCGTTTGATATCTTCTATTATTTTCTGTTCTTCTATTAGCGATACTAGATAAGGTTTACCTTCAGGTATAGGTATGCCGTTCGTTCCGTACGTATAAGAAAGCAACCCCATAGTAATTCCATTCTTTTCAGAGAGAAGCAATTGATCTGCGTCCTCTTGAGACGAGGCCGTTCCAACATGCAGGAGGTCTAATGATTTTAAATTTTCAAGTGTGCGCAGCAGTCCTTTTTCACCCTTATCGAGTGAGTGATTGTTAGCTGTTGTAATAAGGTTGAAGCCAGCTTGTTTTATTGCTTCACCCAATTCATACGGTGCATTAAAGTGTGGATATCCAGTATAGCCATACTCAACCCCGGCCATTGGTGTTTCCAAATTGGCGATCACCCAATCTCCTTGATTTAAGATAGGTGCTATATCATTGAAAAACCCATCGAAGTTATAACGCTTCGTCGATTTGTCATATGCTCCTGGTAGCTGCGGCGTATGCATCATAATATCGCCAACCGCTATCCAGACTGCTTCTGAAAAAACAGGCGCTTGCGGCGATTCAGACGGCTGTAAAACGRTTGTGGTTGGCATAGGTGTAGGGGATGGCGAGTCTGAGGCAGACTCGCCGACAGCTTCTGGCGGGATAACTCCACTAAGGTTTGGAGCCTTCACTTGATTGGAAGGCATTACATAGAGAATGACCAAACCTATTAGAGTAAGTGATAATAGAATGGTATGAACAATCCAGTGTTTTTTGTGACGCATTCGTGCATCTTCCTTCCTTATAGCACACTATTGAACATCTTGGATGCGAGTCCTAGTTGTTCGTCAGTCCACCATGTCCAAGCCTTTGAGCCGCTAGGTATGGAGTGGAAGCTCACGATTTCTTTCGAGATAGGGTGTGGAGCGGTAACCGAGGTTGACCATAAAGCGATATCAGATACGTCAGCTGTAGGTTTAGCTCCGTATTTAAGATCGCCTACTAAAGGGCATCCGATATGTGACATTTGTGCTCTAATCTGATGCGGTCTTCCCGTGTGCAGCCGTATAGCTATAAGAGAATAACGGCCAGCATTCGCTGCAACCTCATACTCTAAAATAGCTTCCTTTGCCTCATCGACAGGTCGGTTGTAGACAGTGACCTGATTACGCTTCTTATCTTTAAGAATATAATGTGTCAGCCGTCCCGTATGCGCTGCAGGAGAGCCCTGCACGACGCATACGTACGTTTTGCCAAAAACACGGTTTCTGACAGATTCGGAAAGTCTCGACGCAGACTTCGAGGTTTTGGCAAAAACCATGACACCGCCAACTGTACGATCAATCCGATGAACAAGTCCTAGAAACACATTTCCCGGTTTGTTATGGCGTTCCTTTAAATCCTGTTTCAATAGGGTGAGCATATCTGGATCGCCCGTCTCATCCTCTTGTGACAAAATACCGGGGGGCTTAATAACAGCGAGCAGGTGATTATCCTCGAACAAAATAGGAATGGACATTATTTGGACTCCCAGCGTCCCAAAATTCCACATGGCAAATTAAGACCAGACTTTGTGATTGGCAAGCCGATTTCGCCACAGTTAATTTCTCCGCCATACTTAGCTGTCATCGTCATGTGAAGCAAATTATGCAACACAGAAGGAGATAAGCCAGTCGTATAGGAGTTAATCAACATGAATAACGGTTTATCTGACAAAATCTCCGTACAAGACTGCAGAAACGGAAACAGATTTTCTTCCAGCTTCCAAGTCTCGCCATTTGGACCGCGTCCGTAGGAAGGCGGATCCATAATAATCGCATCATACTGCTTGCCCCGGCGCTGTTCCCTTTGTACAAATTTAAACACATCGTCAGTAATATAACGGATTGGAGCAGACTCAAGGCCAGATAATTGTGCGTTTTCTTTTGCCCATTGGACCATACCCTTGGCAGCATCTACGTGACATACTTCTGCACCAGCAGCAGCTGCAGCAACTGTAGCTCCGCCTGAATAAGCAAATAGATTCAATACACGAATCGGACGGCCTGCTGATCTAATTTTGTCCATCATCCAGCTCCAGTTGACTGCTTGCTCCGGGAATAAACCCGTATGCTTGAAGTTAGTCGGTTTGATATGGAAGGATAGCTCACCATAGGAGATCGTCCAGCGTTCTGGAAGGTCAGGGCTCATTTCCCACTGACCGCCGCCAGCGGAGCTGCGGTGGTAATGACCGTCTGCTTTTTTCCATAGGCCAGTTTCATTTACGATAGGCCAAATAATTTGAGGATCTGGACGGCGAAGCGTATAATTTCCCCAACGCTCCAGCTTGTCTCCATCTCCAGTATCTATAACCTCATAATCGTTCCATTTATCTGCAATGTACATGTTTTATCGTAACCCTCTCTTGACTTTGTTTTTGTAATATAATAATGTCATCGCTAATTATATCGAAGCGAACACTGTGAATCAATGAAACGATGAAAATAGAGGAGAAAACGACGATGATGAGCTTTGAATGTGAGTGTGGAAACAAAACAGTATTATTTGCAACAGGTGATCGGGATGAACACGGCAGAGAATTTGTGGAAATTGAAGACGATGAACGGCTTACTTTTACAATTGGGGATAATAGTGTTTTATTTCGCTGCTCTTTTTGCAAATATACGTATAGACTCGAGCAGTTTTAATGTAAATTTGACTTTTTTGTGACCGAAGTATATTGAAAAGTGAATCCTTTAGTTGTATGATAACTGTAAATCGAGTTGTATGTACAAGTGCATAAATATGATTTAGTATATATCGATAACGTACGTACAAGTTGTTTGTGTGGATCATGCGAATAAGTATGAAAGAGTTTTACATTAGTAAAACTTAGGTGAATGCTTACGAAGCGGTTTTACATTCGTAAAACTTAAGGTGAATGCTTACGAAGCAGTTTTACATTCGTAAAACTTAAGGAGGAACAATTCAATGTTACAGGTCAAGCCTTATCAGTTTTGGTTCGTTACAGGAAGCCAGCATTTGTATGGACCTGAAACGCTAGAGGAAGTAGCGCAGCATTCCCGTATTATTACAGCTGCTTTGAATGATGATTCCATCTTCCCGTTTGAGATCGTATTTAAGCCCGTAGTGACAACACCTGAGGATATTTTCAAGCTTTGCATTGAAGCGAAGACTGACCAGATCTGCGCGGGTATCATTACATGGATGCATACATTCTCACCCGCCAAGATGTGGATTCATGGCTTATCCGAATTAAGGAAGCCACTGCTGCACCTACATACGCAATTCAATCGTGATATTCCCTGGGACAGTATTGATRTGGACTTTATGAATACGAATCAATCGGCGCATGGAGACCGTGAGTTCGGCCATATTTTCTCAAGACTTGGCCTTGAGCGTAAAGTGGTGACTGGCCACTGGGAGGATGCAGAAACCAGATCACGCGTCGTAAGCTGGATGGGCACTGCGATTGCTTTTAACGAAGGACGCAACTTGAAGGTTGCTCGCTTCGGAGACAACATGCGTCAAGTTTCGGTTACTGATGGTGATAAAGTTGAAGCTCAAATTAAATTTGGCTGGTCTATAAATGGGTACGGAATTGGTGATTTGGTCGACCATATGAACGAGATCTCCGAAACAGAAGTAAAACAGCTGTTAGAACAATATGGGGAGCTCTATGATATTTCATCCGACACCCGTAATAATGCAGCATCATGGGCATCTATTGG
>NZ_JBFUHJ010000041.1:0-29338 GCF_056402455.1 Paenibacillus sp. P4_A7
GCCAGGAACCATTCCGAGCCGTATTGGCAGCCTTTCGGATATACAATCGGCTGTCGGCAGTTGGATTACATCCATGAGTAAACAGAGATTGCAGCTTGATTATTTGGTTATCAAGTCTCCCGAGCGCCCTTGGCCATCCGCAACAGCTGGGATGCTTACCAAGCTAAATGTTGAAACACAAGATTTCTTCACTTCCTTTGTTAAGGATTATACAGAAATTGGCTCAACTTCCGTCAATGCAGATGGAGTGCTTGAAGTATGGGTCGCCCGTGGACGGGACTGGGTACAGATTATAAAGCAGCTGGCTGATGAAGATTTTACTGCAAAAACTGGCATTCAAGTCGAGATCAATATTATACCCTCACAAGCAATGAATTTGCTGATGTTGGCTACTACATCAGGCAAGGAGCCAGATGTCGCTCTTGGAGTAGAGGCTGGAATTCCTGTAGAGTTCGCCTTACGTAACGGATTGAAAAATTTGAATCAATATCCGGATTATGAAGAAGTAGCTGAACGTTTCCGACCGGGCGCCCTAATTCCTTACAAGTATCAGTCTGGGAATTATGCCCTCCCTGAGAACCAGAACTTCTCGATGATGTTCTACCGAACAGATATTATGGAGGAACTGGGAATGACAGAGATTCCTGAAACATGGGATGACGTTATGGAGATTATTCCTACATTGAAGCGTCAAGGGATGGATTTCTACTATCCACATACACAAGCTTCAGCTGCTAATGAGTTCGCTCCCTTCCTGTTTCAAAATGGAGGAGAGTTTTATCAAAATGAAGGCACGGCATCTGCTCTTGATTCACCGGAAGCGTTAGCGGCGGCTTCTTTATGGACCAGTTTGTATACGAACTTCAATATAAGCCGGGAAGCTAATTTCTACAACCGGTTTCGTACAGGCGAAATTCCGATTGGTGTTGCTGATTATTCCACGTATGTACAATTAATGACTACCGCCCCTGAGCTTACAGGACGCTGGAAGATGGTCCCGATTCCGGGAATGCGAACTACTGATGGCAGTATTGACCGATCAGTAGGAGGAGCATCGCAAACAGGAATTATCTTCGAGAGCACCGACCACTCAGAGGAAGCTTGGGAGTTTCTGAAATGGTGGACCAGTGCACCAGTTCAGCAGAGATTTGGAACAGAACTGGAAGCCATTATGGGAGTCGAGGCGCGCTGGAATACGGCCAATGTAGAAGCATTGACGAATCTCCCATGGCCGAAGCAAGACATCGACGCGATTTTAGAGCAATGGGATTGGTTCAAAGAGCGTGAGATTGTTCCAGGAGATTATTATACGGTGAGGTATATTAATAACATCTGGAGTGAGGTTGTATTGAAGGGCAAAAATGTTCGAGAAGCATTGGAAGACGGTGTTAAGGAGATCAATCGTGAGATTGATAAGAAGCGTGAAGAATTCGGACTCGATTCACCCGTTGTGGTGGATATGGGCAACAAAGGGAGGTAGCACTATTGAGTGAAATTGCCGTTCGTACCAAGCAGCCAAACATATGGAAGCGGATATTCAGCCATCGTACCTCCTTTTTGTTCCTATCACCGTTCTTCATCTTATTTTTGATCTTTACGATTGTCCCAGTAGTAGCTGCGCTCTACTTTAGCATGACGTACTACAACATCCTTGAGCCTCCCCGCTGGATCGGGCTGACAAACTATAAGAACTTATTCCTTGAAGATGATATTTTCTTAAAGGCATTAGGCAATACTCTGCTTTTCGCAATTGTTACCGGACCGATAGGGTATTTCATGTCTTTTATTCTTGCATGGTTAATTAGTCAAATCCCGCAAAAATATCGTTTTCTATATACTCTCTGCTTCTACACACCAGCGATTACGAGTTCTGTTGCGATGTCCGTCGTTTGGCTGTACCTATTTTCGGGTGATCGATATGGGATGATCAATTATTGGCTAATGAACTTTGGGATCTTGAATGAACCATTTATTTGGCTGCAAAACGTGGATACCATTCTGCCGGTTATAATCATCGTATCGCTGTGGATGAGTATGGGGACAGGTTTTCTAGCCTTTCTCGCCGGACTTGCGAACGTTCCCAAGGATTTATATGAGGCAGGGGAAATTGATGGTGTTCGCTATCGCTGGCAAGAGCTATGGTATATTACACTGCCATCAATTAAGCCTATGTTATTGTTCGGCGCTGTATTAACCATTGTAAACTCGTTGCAGGTCGCTGAGGTTACTGAACAATTAGCCGGGTTTCCCAGCACCTTATATGCAGGCCATATGATTATGAACCATCTTAAAGACTTTGCTTTTATCCGATTTGACCTAGGTTATGCGTCTGCCATCGCTGTCGTATTGTTCCTTATGATGCTTGGAATGAATCGGATTATTTTTAATATCCTCGGGGAAAAGGAGTGATTCGTATGTCTAGCAGCAGTACAACTGTCAATCGAAGACGTACGGATTGGAGCGGGATTTTCATTTATATACTAATGTCCGCATTCGCTTTGCTGATGCTCATGCCATTAGTATATCTGGCTTCAACGGCATTCAAGCCCCTACCGGAGCTATTCTTGTTCCCACCGAGATTTTTCGTCATGAATCCAACCATGCAAAGCTTTATCGATCTATTCGCAGCGGCAGAATCATCGATCGTTCCTTTCTCCAGATATGTATTTAATAGTGTGTTTGTAGCTTTGATCATAGTGGTCGCAGGGGTTTTTATCAGCGCATTGGCAGCGTATCCACTCAGCAAGCATAAGACGATGCCGTTCCGTGAACCACTGTTCCGATTAGTCATTGTGGCGCTGATGTTTGCCCCGCAAATAACACAAATTCCTCAATATATCGTTATGTCAAGAAGCGGTTTAATGGATACATATTTTGCACTTATACTACCACCACTCGCAGCGCCGCTCGGATTGTTCTTGATGAAGCAATTCCTTGATGTGGTGCCGGATGCTTTGCTCGAAGCCGCACGAATCGATGGAGCGGGGGAAGGGAGAACATTTCTCTGGATTGTACTGCCGATGTTGAAGCCGGCTATTGCGACGATGACGTTGCTTACCTTCATCAGCGCTTGGAATGACTCTGGTGCAGCGATGCTGTATACAACGACAGATCAGTTAAAAAACTTGCCATATGTAATTAGCACGATTAGCGGAGGAGCGGGTCAAGTTGCGAGGGTCGGTGCTGTGGCTGCTGCCAGCTTCTTGATGATCATTCCTACACTCATCATGTTTATTGTGACTCAACGCAAAGTCATGGAGACCATGGCACATTCAGGAATTAAAGCATGAGATCATGCTTACGAAGTGAGTTTTGCTACGCAAACTTCTGGGAGGCATTGCGATGAAATATACCCGATACATTGCGGTTGTGCTTGCTCTGCTCCTCGTGCTGCAAGGGTCGGCACCTATGGCTGCATATGCGTCGACCCCCTATGAGGGATATGTTTATAATCATAAACAAAATACGGTTCCGTCTATTAACGGGTACGAATATGTGGATTCAATCGACGGTTCGATGGAAGAGTATGGAACCTTCAAAAATCCACAGGATCTGTTCGTAGCGGCTGACGATTCCATCTATATTGCGGACACAGACAATCATCGTATCGTTCATTTAAGTCCGGATCTCAAGCTGCTTCGAATTTACGGAGACCCGGATGGAGCAGGTAAGTTGAACGGTCCAAGAGGTGTATATGCTGCAGAGGATGGAACCGTATACGTCGCTGATACGAACAACGAAAGAATCGCTGTGTTTGCAACTGATGGGAAGCTTGTTCGTGAATATAAGTCTCCTGATAGCAAACTAATGGACGCTAAGTTTCAATTTCTACCTGCAAAGATAACACTGGATAAGTTCGGATATATGTTTATTGTAGTAGAAGGCTTGACCCAAGGACTGCTTCAGCTCAATACAGAAGGGAAATTTATGGGTTATTTTGGCGCCAATCACGTTCCATTCAGCTTCACTCGCATTATTACAAAACTGATTGCAACGCAGGAACAAAGAAAGCAGATGGCACTGACACGTCCTCCTGCTTTCTCCGATCTGTTCAGGGACAATCAAGGATTCGTTTACACGACAACAGTCGGTATCGATACGCAGCAGGTGAAACGATTGAGCGCGGTTGGTGTCGATGTATTAAACGCCCAAGAAGGTGCACAAGGCATATACGGAGATCTCCACTTCCAAACGACTACAAAGCTATCAACGGATGATGAATGGAGGGTAACGTCAGAGACGGTTATGCGCACCCCCGTCTTTGTGGGTGTAGCGGTTGATGAGCGAGGATTTATAACGGCACTTGATCAGATGACAGGCAAAGCGTTTCATTATGATCAACTCGGTAATTTGCTGTTTGTGTTCGGGGGTCTTGGGAACCAGCAAGGATTGATGATCACACCATCCAGTATAGACATCTCCTCTGACGGTACTATTCTAATAGCTGATCAAACGAGGAACCGGATTGACCGTTATCGTGAAACCTACTTCGGCAGTTTGGTCCATAAAGCCTCTGTGCTTTACTCAGAAGGACGTTATGAGGAAGCTCAGGAACCATGGATGGAAGTTCTCAATTTGAATAGCAACTATATGCTGGCCTACACAGCCATTGGAAAATCCTTGCATAAGCAAGAGAAATACAAGGAAGCCACGGAGTATTTACATACTTCGAGAGCCTACAACGAGTACTCCATGTCCTTTTTGGAATTAAGAAAAAACTTTATACGTGAGCATTTTATATGGTTTGTTATCGGAATTATTCTGATCGTTTTTCTATTGAAAATATTGCTCGATCGACTCCGCCTTCGGAAAAGAAAGCTACAACAAAATTACTACAAGGTTAGCTTGGAAGAAACAGAGGTTAAGCGAAAGCCAGTATTGGATTTCTTCCATAATGTAGGTCAGGTATTGGTTCATCCGATCGACTTTTTTCATAATTTGCAGGAGCCGGGACGAGCAAAAAGAAGAGATGCACTCATTATTATAGCTGCGGTCATTATATGCCGAATGCTGAGCTTGTCAATTTCCAGCTTTTTGTTTCAACGACGGGAAGCTTATGAAATTTCGTTCCTAACAGAGGGGCTCTCGATCATTATCCTTTGGCTGACGTGGTCTGTGGCGAATTGGGCGATCAGTACACTTCAGGACGGGGAAGGGAAATTTAAAGAGGTGTTGGTGGGCAGTGCCTATGCGCTAATACCATTCATAATCTTGTCGGTTCCTATCTCTTTATTGAGTAGATTCTTGTCTTTGCAGGAAATGTCCGTCTACGTCTTTCTCACAGGCTTCATGTATCTGTGGATAGCGTTCCTACTTATTATGAAGGTTAAGATTTTGCATGATTTTACGCTTTATAAATTAATTCTCATCCTTATCCTTTCGATAATCAGTATGTTAATTATGTGGTTCATTGTCATTTTGGTTTACGGACTCATGTATCAAGCTTATCAATTTGTACTGAACATTATTCAAGAGCTGAGCTTTAGACTCTAGAAAGGAGTGAAGAGCATGCTAAGAAGGATCATCAAGATCAGCATTCATGTCTTGTTGCTCGGCTCTTTGCTGGCTACGGCTGTCGGGTACGACATTTATTATAAGGCTAGGAATGAAGATAATCGGTTGAGGAAAGCATCTGGTATTACAGAGACATCCCGTAATGTATGCGTAGAAAATAACGACAAGGGGCCTCTTCAAATAACCGGATTTGATGGAGCAGCAGCTGCAACGATTCGCGAAGTGGCCAGTAATGAAAAGTTCAGTTTGGTTTACGATGAGAAGACGAGCGCAATAACGATTGAAAATAAGAGCACTGGCGAGCAGTGGTCGAGTATACCAAAGCTGGCTGAAGGGTCTACAGCCGCACAGCAAGCTCTGGTCCAAAAGCAGGTACAGATTCGCTATTCGTCGGGGTCAGAGGCGGTATTGTCGGATTTGGTTAAAGAAGTAGGAACGCTTACACCAACTCTAGTTGATGGTGGAATAAAGGTTTCTTACGAGGTGAAATCATTAGGTATTAGCTTTGCATTGGAATATCGACTTTCTACAGAAGGATTAGAGGTTAATATTCCTGAAGCTTCTATTAAGGAATGGGCCAAATGCAAGCTAGTTAGTATCGAACCTATGCCTTACTTCGACGCAGGTAGCTCTGATGAAGAAGGGTATATCGTAATTCCGGATGGATCAGGCGCATTGATTGAATTTCAAAAGAAACATTTGCAATATTTTGACCGATATTATCAATCCGTCTATGGCGTTGACCCGGCATTCGCTTCAAATATTAAGGCGTCAGTCATGCAAGAAGAGTATGAAGATATTTACCCTTACGCAAAAGAGAAGGTCGCTCTTCCAATCGTAGGCATCCATCGCGAAAATCAAGGTTTCTTAGCCATTATCACGGCTGGCGATCATGATGCGAATATTATCGCGTCTCCATCCGGATTTCAGAATGTTCCATTATACAGGGCTTCCGTTGAGTTCAAATATCGGAGCAGCGACATGATCTTCATTGGAGATTCGGGAATTATTCCAGTTTTGCAAGGGGCAAGGCTAATCGGCGATCGAACAGTTCGTTATGTGCTTCTTGAAGGAGAAGAAAGTGAATACGTGGGCATGGCAGGTGTTTACCGCAATTATTTGATGAATGAGCAGGGTGTTAAGGAAGTGGTTCAGGAGGAAAGTCCGCTCCGTATTCATCTAGTGGGCGGCGTGATGAGAGATGAAATTATTGGCAGCAGTTATTTGGCCATGACCACGTTCAAGCAGGCTCGTGAAATTATCGATCGTTTCTCCGCAGCGGGAGTTCAGCAGCTGGAGCTCGTCATTGAGGGCTGGTCAGATGGAGGGGTATTCGGCAAGCAGCCTGTCCAGTTCCCGGTGGCGAAAGGTTTAGGGGGAACAACGGAGCTTAAGAAGCTGATCGAGTATGCGCAATCCAAACATGTTCAGCTTTATCTGGATGCTAATTATGTGAAGCCGTTCATACCAAGCGGCTCCTATAATGCTTCAAAAGAGGCGATTCATGGTATGACACGTCAGCCGGTCAAGTTCTATGAGCAGGATCCTGCTACCATGCAAGTGAAAGAAGGGACATCATTCCATCTATTGAATCCTGATAAAGCTGTGAACAAATATTTGAAGGCTGAGCTGAATCAATTCAAGAAATTAAAGGTGGATGGACTGCATCTAAGTTATATGGGGGAGGAGCTTTACTCCGACTTGAGAAAATCCTCGCCAATATATCGCAAAGATACAATTGCTAGTTGGCGCGAGGCGATGGAGGCAGTACGCACAAAAGTGGGGCAGGTCAGTGTTGACTATGGGTTAGCCTACACATTCGGGTATGTAGATCGAATCGTCAATGCACCAATGGATTCCAGTCATTTTATATATGAAGGCTCTACAATACCATTCTATCAGATCGCTCTGCGGGGACTCGTTCCTTATTACGGAGAAGCGGGCAATCTGGGGGTAAATCCGCAAAATGAGATGCTTCGAATGCTGGAATATGGGGCACTCCCGTACTACCAACTAACCTATAAGAATTCTTCGAATCTGCAGCGTACCCCACTTGAGGGGCTGCTCAGCTCTGATGTTCATGATTGGCTTGAGCCAGCAGCAGAACTGTATAACCAAGCAGAAGCTGTACTGAACCAAGTAGCGGGTAAGGCAATTATAAATCATGAACAGCTTGAGAAAGGTTTGTATCGGACAACATTTGAGAATGGTGTCAGTATTTTTGTTAACTATGGTACAGAAGCAAAGACGGTTGAGAGTACAAGGATAGAAGCTGGCAGCTTTGCTTGGTCAGGGAAAGGAGAGTAACGACGATGAAGAACCGATTAGGTCTGTCGCTAAGCCGAAAGAGAACGCTGGAAGGCTATGCATTCGTATTGCCTTGGGTCATTGGATTCGCGCTTTTTATGGCGTATCCTCTCGTCGAATCCATTATCTATTCGTTTCAGGATTTGAAGTTGTCGTCAGGGAAATTGGCGGCAACACCTGTAGGATGGAAGCATTTCCGCAGCGCTTTTACAGTTGATCTAGAGATGATGCCGATTTTGCGCGGAACATTAGTTTCAATGGCAGTTCAGACACCGCTTATTCTGATCTTTGCTATGTTCTGCGCGTTGCTCTTGAATCGTCCTGCGAAAGGCAAAGCGGTGTTCCGTGGAATCTTCTTCCTCCCGGTTATTGTAGCCTCTGGAGAAGCTCTGACTACCTTGATGAAGCAGGGGGCCGCGACACTGCCGATCTTTCGGCAAGCGGGATTGAAAGAGACGTTAGCGGATTTTATTCCTATTCAATTATTGAATCCTCTGCTCGCTATGATGGATACGTTATCACTCGTCATGTGGGGAGCCGGTGTCCCGATTCTTATTCTGCTTGCTGGGCTGCAGACGGTATCGCCTTCCCTATACGAAGCAGCGAAGTGTGATGGAGCGACCGCTTGGGAGAGTTTCTGGAAGGTTACTTTTCCCATGCTGATGCCTATGCTGCTCGTAAGTACATTGTTTGTTATTGTAGATTCCTTTACTAACGCCTCCAACAGCATGATGGGATTTATATATGATCAGATCTTCATTAAATTAAGCTTTGGCTACGCGGCTGCATTAGGCTGGATCTATTCGACTATGATTTTGTTCGTAATCGCCATCGTTTTCTTCATGTACCGCAATACGAGCGCTTTGTCGCAAGAGGGGAGGTAAAACAGTATGAAGGGAGTGACCGTGACCAAACTGTTGTCCCCCAGATCGCAGGACACAGAGCTTACGTTGCCTACTAGCAAACAAAAGGTAAAAACAGTATTACTTCGTTTAAGCAAAATGATAAGTCCGCTTCTGCATTACATTATCGTCTTAAGTCTTTCTTTCGTCTTCGTGTATCCAGTCATGTTCTTGATCAGTCAATCTCTTATGTCACCAGAGGACATCCTTGATGGCACCGTGCAATGGATTCCAAAAAATTTCAGCATGAAAAATTTCACTTTTGCTTTTGAGAGGATGAATTACTTACAGACATTCTCCAATAGCGTATTCGTTTCTGTTGGTGGTGCACTATTCCAATTAATTGGCTGCTCCATCGCCGGATATGGCTTTGCGCGATATCGTTTCCCAGGCTATTCGTTATTGATGGTTTTGCTGCTGCTTACATTCCTTGTTCCGCCGCAGACGATTGTCGTACCCTTGTACTTGTTTTTTGGAGCTAAACTCGGTTGGTTGAATACGTATTATCCGATTCTTGTTCCAAACTTGTTCGGTCACGGGCTGCGCGGTGCTTTGTTTGTACTTGTATTCATGCAGTTTTTCCGTGGCTTGCCTCATCAGATGGAAGAAGCAGCTAGAATCGACGGAGCCGGAGCGTTTCGTACATTTACATCCATTATGATGCCTATGGCGAAGCCTGCTGTACTTGTTGTTTTATTGTTCTCAATCGTATGGCATTGGAACGATTCCTATTTCCCTAATTTATATGTGAACAATGCAAGTATGCATACGCTGAATCAATCTCTCTCTACTTTTCAAGCTGAAAATATTGGTGCCCAGAATGAAAAGTTGGAAGATACGAAAGAGAATATCGGTCAGCTTCCGACCAATTTTGAGAAAAGGATGGCTGCTGCGCTCCTGACCATTCTGCCCATTTTGCTCCTGTATTTATATACACAGAAGCATTTTGTTGAAGGAGTAGAGCGGTCAGGCATTGCAGGAGAGTAAATTTCGATTAGGGGGAATGCCGGGCGTCGCAAAGCGATAGCAATTGAGAAAGTTCAACTAAGAATGATTTTAACAGTGATTCAATTCAAGTATTGCCAAAAACTAAAGAAGGTGGGCGAGAGAATTGAGTAAACATGTAAAAATTTCTTTGATGATCATGCTCGTATTCAGTGTGTTGGTCGCGTGCAGCAACGGAAATAATAACCCTGGTAAAAATACAAATAAAGGAAATACGACTCCAGCTACAAATGCGGCTACAAATGCAGGAACGAAGACTGACCCGGAACCGCCGGCAGACACGAAAGAACTTTCAGGTACGCTCGACATTTGGGGCAGCAATTCTGACGTTGATAAAGCATTTATGGAAAAGTATCCTAATGTTAAAATCACAAACAATGCACCAGATGATCATGAGGATGCTGCAATCGTTGCGATGGCTGCAGGTACTGGAGCTCCAGACGTTCTAGCATTATCACAAGCTCATTATTGGAAATTCAGAGCGATGGACGGATTGGAGAATTTACTAGACGCTCCTTACAGTGCAGGTGATATGAAAGGCGATTTCTTAGAAGTTGCTTGGAATCAAGCGATCTCCATGGATGGTAAATCTATGATTGGCCTGCCAATCACCTATGTACCATACGCAATGGCCTACCGCTATGATATTTTTGAACAGAATGGGCTGCCAAGTGAGCCTGAAGAGGTAGCTGCACTGTTTGYCGACCCTGAAAAGTTTTTTGAAGCGGCAGTTCAATTGAAAAATCAAGGCCTTTATATATTCAGATCCTTTGATGAAGTGGTGAACCTTTCTCTACCGGATACTAACTATTTTGATAATGATTTGAACTATATCCGCACCGGAGATGCCTATGTGAAAAGCTTGGATTATTTGAAGAGAGCTAATCAATTGGGACTTGTTTTAGATGGATCCAGCGACGAGATCAAAGCAGCGATGAACAATGGAACAATGATCACTTACTTTAATACGCTTGGTTCATTTGATAGCGTTTATGAGCAAGATGGAAGCAGAGCAGGACAGTACGGGAAATGGAAGCTGGCTGAAATTCCGTTTGGAAATCCAAAAGGTTGGGGAATGGATATCTATGCCATCCCTTCGCAAGGTAAAAATAAGGAATTGGCCTATGAATATGTCAAATTTGCAGCGACTGCCCCTGAAGCTGCTGAGCTCTTTTACAAATTTATAGACATTCCTGCGTATAAACCATCATGGACGCTTCCTTCTATTGCGGAGATGAAAATACCTGGACTTGACAATCAAAACGGCGTTGAATTTGGAATTAATTACGTTCAAAAAACAGTGATGTCGCCGCGTACTCCATTGTACGAAGAAGCTGATGACATCTTCTCAGAAGTGCTGGAAGAAATGTTGAAAAACAATCAGGATTCACGCGCAGCCTTGACACAGATCGAAGAAAGAATAGAACGGGAGCTTGCAAACCGGAAGAGCGAGATTTTAGCTCAGATTGGGAAATAACGCATTCAAATGTCAAAGCCGGGCAGAGAGTACTACTTTCTGTCCGGCATTTTCTAAACGAAGGGATGAATGCGAGTGAAGCAGACCAAGATGACTTTGCGGCTGGGAAAGTTTCCGCAATTTGAACGGACATTTCATACGATTCAGCAAGGATTGCCATCAGATGATGTAACAGGAATTGCTTTGGCGGCAGGCACAGTATGGGCAGGAACAGAGCAGGGTTTGGCCTATCTGGACGGTGATCGATGGGAGGCTGTTCCTGATAAAGGAGCGAATAATCCTCCAGCTATATCGATTAATGCAATGCATACAGATCGAAATGGGACATTGTGGGTGTCTGCGGGTGATGGTCTTTACGGACTGCAGCGCGGCGAGTGGAGGAAGACGTCTCTGGAAGCTAGGGTTGTAGCTCTTGCAGATGATGAGGACGGTAAGCTGTGGGCAGCGTCGGATGATGTTCTCTATTGCTTAGTTGACGGTGTATGGGGGACAATCGCCTATTTCAAAAAATCGGAGCAAGTTCGTGATATTGTCTCGCTTGGCGGAGGACACGTATATGCTTCAACTGATTCGGGACTGCTCGCGCTGTTTGGCAAACGGCCGCATTGGTTCCGTATCCGTGCAGAGGATGGAGCAATCGTCAGCAATGATCTGCGCGGATTGGCAGTAGACCGATGGGGTCATCTGTGGATGGGCACCGACAAAGGGATATGCATTCATGATGATGCGAACTTATTTTATGTATTAAACGGCTCTAAGGGCATTGCTTGTGAGGATATAAGGACCATCACGTTTGCTGAGGACGGCTCACGCTGGTTCGGCACGCCATGTGGGGCGATTCGACTTCAGGATGGTCAAACCACATATTTTGCCTCCAAGCGATATATGCCGGACAACAATGTAAGGGCAATTGCAATTGAATCGGATGGAACTGCATGGTTCGCTACGGCTGGAGGAATAAGCCGGTTATCCACGCGATTGATGTCATTAGAGGAAAAGGCTGATCATTTCGACCGAATGGTTGAGCGTTACGAAACCCGATTTGATTTTGTCACTCGCCGCACATTGACGGTTGAGGGGGATATCGAGAGTGGGAACGTCCGCATCTCGGATAATGATGGTCTCTGGACGTCTGACTACGCGGCGGCACAAAGCTATCGCTATGCAGTTACTGGAGATGAGCGGGCTAGGGACAAAGCAAAACGTTCCATTCATGCGTTGATGAAGCTGCTTGAGGTTACAGGTCGTCCAGGCTTTTTCGCACGCTCGGTTCGCCACAAAACGGAAGCTCAGTTCGGTCTGCATAAAGTTAATCCGGAGTGGAGGCTTTCTGGGGACGGCGAATGGGAGTGGAAGGGTGATACATCAAGCGATGAGCTAACCGGTCATTTACATGCATATGCCATCTATTACGATTTAGCGGCATCCGAGGATGATAAGCCTCTTGTCCGCACAGTGGTTCGCGAGATTATGGATCATGTGATCAAGCATGATTATTGCTTGACCGATATCGACGGTTCTCCAACAACATGGGCGGTATGGACACCTGACAAACTGAACGGAGATGCGAAATGGCTTGATCAGCGGGGGATTAATTCCTTGCAACTGCTGTCTTTTCTGAAAACAACGGTTCATATTACCGGGGACGAGAAGTACGAACGTATATACCAAGACATTATTACTCGTCACCACTACGGTATGAATACTTTGGAGCAGAAACGGACCTATCTCGGTGAGGCGTCGAGCATTGATGATAATCTCGGTTTCCATGTCTATGTGCCTCTGCTGATGTATGAGACGGATCCTGATTTGCGCGCTCTATACTTAATGAGCCTGGAGCACCACTGGCAGTTCGAGCGACGGGAGCATAGCCCATATTGGAATGCTGTATACGGGGCATTGACAGGAAGGGCTTGTGATATAGAACAAGCCGTGCAAACGCTAGCAGCTATGCCGCTTGATTTCATTCACTGGAAGGTCGTCAACAGCAACAGGGCGGACGTAAAAATGAATGAGGAACTAGTGAAGCGAGGTTACCATCTGTTGTCGGAACCGCTGAAGTACGAGGAAAGGCCAGTCCATCGCTGGGATAAGACGCCATACATTTGCGACAGCGGGAGTGGTTATTTGCTCGAGGACGGTACTGTATATTTGCATCCTTATTGGCTCGCGAGATACTGGAAATTAATTGAGGAAGCGGAGCATAGTGTATGAATTTGAAATTTCGTGACGACGGCATATTTACAATTGTACAATTCGCCGACGTTCACAACGGCGGAGCTACGCCGGAAGACTTACTCTCGCTTACATTAATTGAAGAGATATTGCAGTGGGAAACGCCGGATTTGGTCGTCTTTACGGGGGATCAAATTCGCCGGGGACCTGATCCGAAGCTTCAATTTCGACAGGTAATGTCGCTTGCTGAACAAGTAAATGTACCTTATGCGTTCGTATTCGGTAATCACGATTCACGTGGCAGCATCACCAGGCAAGAGCTAATGGCTATGGAATCAGAGAGGCCGCTTTGCTTATCCGTGGCCGGCCCGGAGGACGTAAGCGGGACTGGTAACTACACGTTGACTATTTCCGGTTCACACTCTTCCAGAGTTGAAACGGTACTATATTTGTTTGATAGTGAGTGCAATGCCCCTGAGGGGGTAGGTGAAGAGAAGCGGAGAGAATGGATCGATCCGGATAAGAAGGCATGGTACACCCTGCAGTCTGCGGCGTTTGAAGAAGAGCATGGCTATATAGTACCTGCGCTTGCTTTTTTCCATATCCCATTACCGGAGTACGAGGAAGTGTGGAATACTCGTCCGTGCGTCGGCAACCGCCTAACCGAGGTTCGCTGTCCACAGTTCAATACGGGTTTATTTGCCGCAATGGCGGAGCGGGGTGATGTGATGGGAACATTCGTCGGTCATGATCATTCCAACGATTATATCGGAGAGTTAGCCGGAATTCGACTATGTTACGGCAGGGTCAGCGGCTTTAACAGTTCTTCAGTAGCTGGTTACCAGCGAGGTGCTCGAATAATCCGGCTGCGAGAAGGCGAGCGGAGCTTTGATACCTGGCTTCGCTTAGATGACGGAACGGTAGTTGATCAGCAGCCGGGAAAAAGGCCCAATAAGTAACTAAGACGAACATGAATACATGGGAGGTTAAAGTGAATATGGGAACGAAGCCAGTACTCCGTTTTCGCGAAGACGGAACATTTAAGATTGTGCAAATCGCTGATTTGCATGTGGAAGAAGAAGGGCAGGAGGATGCTCGTACATTCGCCGTAATCGAAGCAGTTCTAGAGTCGGAACGACCAGATCTCGTCGTGTTTACCGGCGATGYAGTGAAAGGCAATCGCTGTTCAGATCCTCTGAAGCGACTGCTGGACATACTTGAACTGCCAGAGAAATATGCGATACCCTATGCTTTTGCATTCGGTAATCATGATTCTGAGAATGATGTTTATACGCGTGGAGAGATGATGGATGCTCTATCGCAACGTGATTTATGTTTGGCAGAGGCTGGGCCAGATGACGTGACTGGAGTCGGCAATTATGTAATGACAGTGGCGGGCTCGGCTGGTCAGGAGCTGCAAGCGGCCATTTATGTATTGGATACAGGCTGCGCAGCACCCAGAGAGATTGTAAAAAGTTACGCATGGCTCGAGCGCAATCAAATAGATTGGTATATACAGGAATCGGGGAGGCTGACGGAAATAAACCAAGGGCCGCTGCCAGCGGTAGCTTTTTTCCACATTCCACTTCCAGAATATAACGATGTTTGGGATTTTCACTTGTGCCGAGGCGGTAAGAACGAAAATGTAGGCTGTCCTCGACTAAATACAGGTATGTTCGCGGCGATGAAGCAGATGGGGGACATCATGGGAACATTCGTCGGTCATGATCATACGAACGACTATGGCGGCGATTTGTATGGCATACAGCTTTATTACGGAAGAGCAGGAGGCTTCAATACAGTAGGAGAACAAGAATTCACTCGTGGTGCGAGGGTTATCCAACTGCGCGAAGGCGAACGTGGATTTGATACATGGCTTCGATTGGCAGACGGCTCGGTCGTGAGCGAACAACCGGAGCATGTGGCGGAAGGCCGCAAGCCACCTGTTCCGCGGCCGCCATCGGAAGCGCCAACGTCAACGCAAACGCAAGCTCAGGAGTCAGCGCCAACGTCAACGCAGGCGGTCCAAGCAACCTGAGTTGCTTGCTAGCCCATACAACGCTCAACAGTTAAGCATGCGAGACTCTGCAGTCAGGTTCGGTTGAAGGAGGTTCATATTCATGCTCAAGAAATTAGGCTACAAGGAAACGGATCGGTTGTTGATCGTTAACGCAGATGATTTCGGCATGTGTCATGCAGCTAATGAAGGAATCATCACTTTGCTACATGAAGGCGTGATATCGTCAGCCACGCTAATGACTCCTTGTCCATGGGCCATGGAAGCGGCAAAGACGGCTGCCGAGAATCCGCACTTCGACATAGGCATTCATCTGACGTTAACCAGTGAGTGGAAGCATTATAAATGGGGACCGGTTACGAGAAATGCTGCCGTGGATACGCTAATTACCGATGCAGGTTATTTTCCAGCCAAATGCTTTGAAGTAGAGGAGAGGGCGAGCTCCGAACAGGTAAAAATGGAGCTGCGTAATCAGGTGCTGCTTGGCTATAAGCTTGGAGTCGATCCGACGCATCTGGACAATCATATGGGCAGTATCTACGGGATAACGAGGGGACGAGATTTTCTTAAAGAAGCAATCGAATTATGCGAGGAATTCCGGATTCCACTTCGTATGCCGCGCTATATCGGCGACCAAGGTGTCAAAATGTCTGTAGCCATGAAAGCAGATTATGAGGAACGAGTGAGCTACGCGGACAGTAAAGGAATTGTACTCATTGATCATTTGCTCGGGCTGCGTTACTCCTTAGAACAGGATGAGACCTATGATTCCTTTAAACAAAAAATGATGGATTTACTCGGCCAGATGAAGCCGGGCATCTCTGAAGTGATCATTCATCCCTTTAAAGCTACGGATGAGCTGATGGCAGTAACGAGTCAATGGGAGAAAAGACAAATGGAATTCGAGCTGTTTCGCGATGAAGAGATGAGGAACTTTTTGCTCGAGCGAAATATTCATTTGATTAACTGGAGATTGCTGCGTGAGTATCAGAGAGGGGGCTAAACGGTTGGAGCTTTCTGTTATGACATTTAATCTGCGCTTTCAAACTACACATGATGAAGATAACGCATGGACCTTCCGCAAAGATCTTGCAGCAAATATTTTGAAAAAATATCGTCCAACTGTGGCGGGTACACAGGAAGGATTGCACGAAATGATGACCGATATGCAAGAGCGGCTTCCAGAGTATGATTGGATCGGGGAAGGCAGGAAAGGCGGGACTGCCAGTGAGTACAACGCCATATTTTATCGGAAGAATGAGCTCGATGTTGTGGACTGGGGACAATTTTGGCTGTCCGAGCAGCCTCTGGGACCTTATGTAAAAAGCTGGGGAGCAACCCATAATCGGATTTGCACATGGGCTCATTTTAAGGTTAAAGGCAAACCTCAATATGAGTTTCTTCATTATAATACCCATTTGGATAACACTAGTCAGTTGGCCAGGGAGCATGGCATCCGCATGCTTTGGGAGCGTCTCTCAGAGCATCATGAACGAACAGGGCTATCCGCTATATTGACTGGTGATATGAATGCAGAGCCGGGAAATTCGGTGATCGACTTTCTGCGTGGCGTACCAGACGATGATGGAACCCAATGTGACCTTAAGGACGCCTATTCTATCATGCGAACGCCGCCTGGTTTATCCATACATGAATTTCAAGGTGGATCAGAAGGCCAGCCAATCGATTATATTTTTGTGAGCCCGGAAGCGCGTGTGGAAGATGTCTCGATCATCCGTGACCAACCAGGCGGTAAATATCCGTCTGACCATTATCCCGTGCTAGCAAAGTTGATATTTTAGGAGGAAACAATTATGGAACTGTTTCTTATCCGTCATGGCGAGTCCGTGACGAACCTGTCGAAGACACCGCTTGCTGATGGCGGTTTGACTGATCTGGGGCGTAATCAAGCGGCAAACATGGCGGAATGTATGGCAGAAGCCGGCTTGACCCACATTTTCTCGAGTCCGTTAATGCGAGCTATTGAAACGGCCCAGCCATTGTCGCAGGCATCTGGTCTTCCAATAGAAGTATGGCTTGATGCACATGAATTATGGACCAAGGAAGGTTATCGGGGACCGACGACAGATAGCTTAACAGACATGTATCCCGAAGTTAGGTTTGCTGAGGGAACGGTAGCAGACCCGCTTGGATGGCATTGTCCTGGAGAAGAAACGTCCGAGACGGGCTATTTTAGAGCTAAGCGTTTGCTAGAGCGATTGAGCAGCCAATTTTCGGGTAATGAGCGAGTCGCTTTTGTTGGACATGGCGCCTTGAATCGCCGCATGATGCTGGCTGCGCTCGGACTTGAGTATTCGAAAAGCCTGCGTCCCTATGGAGCAAATGCCTGTATATGGTGGCTAGGCCTCGATCAGGGCAAGCTGGACATTCGTTATATCGGGCCAGCAATGCCCGGATTAATCGATAAAGTTATTTGAAGTTTGTGATTTGAAGTTTGCTATTTGAAGTTTCTAGCATCCAATTTTGATTGGGAGTGGTGAAATGGAAAAGGTTATAACAGAGGAAATGCGTGAATTTTTTTATACGAACGGATATGTCGTTGTTAAGAATGCAGTGCCTAAGCAGCAATGTGATGCGGTTATAGAGACCATATGGTCTTTTACCGGTCAGAATCCAGATGATGCAGATAGCTGGTATCAGCCTCCTACAGGTATGGATACGTTCTGGAAGCATCAGAATGACGGCATGATCCCGTTGTACAATCACCAATCACTTTGGGATAACCGGCAGCATCCAAGGCTTTACCAGGCTTTCGCACAATTATTGGATGAGAGCAAGTTATGGGTATCCATGGACAGGGTGAATATGAAGCCGCCAGTGCGAGAAGGGCAAGAAATGTTTGACCACGGTTTTATTCATTGGGATGCTGATTCCTTTCAATTGAGCTTCCCTTTGCCAAGACCGCGTAGAGTTCAGGGTGTATTGTATTTGGCTGATACGGAAGCAAATCAGGGCGGATTTCAATGTGTTCCAAGTATATATCGCGACTTTGAACAATGGATTGCGTCACAGCCAGCAGATAGAAACCCCTATCAACCTGATACTACAGGGCACGAGGTGGTTCCCATACCAGGCGAGGCAGGCGATCTTCTGATTTGGGACTATATGCTTGCTCACGGAAATGGAAAAAACTACAATACAAAACCGAGATTCGCTCAATATATTACCATGTCTCCAGCTCCCCAATCAGGTGGCGAGAGAACTGCGGACATCGAATGCTGGAGAGAGCGCAAGGGACCTGCACAAATGGCGGTCGATCCTCGCGGCTGGGAAGCGAAGATGAGTRAAGAGCCAGCTCAATTAACTCAGCTTGGCCGCAAGTTGCTGAGTCTTGATCCTTGGTGAAATAAGAGCTGCAATTAATCAAGGGAAAGGGTTGATAGTGATGCTGCTTGAGAAAGGCGATAGACTTCTCATGATCGGTGATTCGATTACTGAAGCTCCTAAAGGCGGCGGTTATGTTGACAGTGTAACTGCGTTGCTTCAATGTACCTATCCTGAACTCGGTATAGGCGTCATTAATAAGGGCATAGGCGGCAATACGTCTCGCGATCTTAAGCGTCGTTGGCAGGAGGATGTGCTGGATCATCGTCCGGAGTGGCTATCGATCATGATTGGCATCAATGATGTATGGGGACAATTCAGCATACCGGATCGAGAATCTCATGCGGTGGATCTAGATGAATACGAGGCCACTTTGCGGGAGTTAATCGGATCTGTTCGAGAAGGGCTAAAGGGACTCATTCTAATGACCCCTTATTATATGGAATCAAATGAAAACGATGCGATGCGAATCAGAATGGATGAATACTCGTCTACAGTTAAGAGGCTTGCGATGGAATATAACGCAATACTGGTAGACACGCAATCCGCTATGGATGAGTTAATGCAGGTTTATTATCCGGGCGCGATTGCTTCGGATCGCGTTCATCCGAAAAGGGTGGGCCATATGGCGATTGCTAGAGCTTTTCTGAAAGCAGTCGGATTCGTATGGTAGTGGGATTAGAGCTGATTAGCGATAAGTGATAATCGATTGGCAAGGAGTGAGGATGTATGACAGCAATGAAACTATCGAATGCAACGATAGTCAGTTCCCAATATGCGAAGGGACCTGAGGCTAAGGCGATTGACGTATTAATAGAAGAAGTGCAAGATCGCACCGGAATTAAGCTAAATCGTATTACGGTATTTCCGAAGCTGTTCGATACGGTTATAGCGGTAGGGACGATTCAGTCCCTGCAACTCATTCCCGGAATCAGCTTGCCGGATCCATTGCCGACCTTACAGCCCGAAGGCTATATGCTGAAAACGTACAGCGAAGAGCATCGCGACGTTGTCTTCATTATAGGGGCAGATGCTCGTGGCGTTCTGTACGGAGTAGGCAAGCTGCTTCGCTGCCTCCGCTGGGAAGACAATCTTTTAGAGCTTGATGAGGCTTTGGATATTGTAACGGCTCCGGCTTCAGCTATTAGGGGGCATCAGCTTGGCTACCGTCCCAAAAATAATGYGTTCGACGCATGGTCTGTTGATCAGTTCGATCGTTACATACGGGAGCTTGCCTTGTTTGGAGCCAATAGCATCGAAATTTTGCCGCCGCGCACGGATGATCATCCCACTAGCCCAGTAATGAAGCTGGAGCCTATGAAAATGATGGTGAAGCTTGCGGAAGTAATAGACAGTTATGGCTTGGATACATGGCTGTGGTATCCGAATATGGGAGATGATTATTCAAATCCGGATTCAATTCGAGCTGAGCTCGCGGAGAGGGAAGAAATATTCCGCAGTATTCCCAACCTGAAGGCGATCTTCATTCCTGGGAGCGATCCTGGGAAGCTAGAGCCGGAACCATTGTTCGAATGGACAGCACAAATTGCTAGTTTATTAAAGAACCATCATCCAAAGGCAAAGATATGGCTCTCACCACAAGTAATGCGTTATGAAACGAATAAATGGATGACTGCTTTCTATGATCAGGTTAATAGGAAGCCGGATTGGCTAGGAGGAATTGTGTTCGGTCCACATGTTGATGTTGCGCTGCCGATTTTAAGAGAGCAAATACCTGCGCAGTATCCAATCAGGCGCTATGAGGATATTACTCACACGTATCATTGCCAGTATCCTGCTGTGGAATGGGATACCGCCTTTGTCCTTACTTTAGGAAGAGAAAGCTGTAATCCGCAGCCGGCTGCCATGAAGCATATTCATAATGTTCTCGCACCGTATGCGGATGGCACGATCTGTTATTCCGAAGGGATAAATGATGATGTCAACAAATTCATCTGGTTAGATCAGGAATGGAACCCAAAGACAGCTGTAAAGGATACTCTTCGTGACTATGCTGGCTTGTTCCTTGGCAGTAGGCAGGCGGAAGCAGTCACTCAAGGGCTGTTCTCCCTGGAAGAGAATTGGGTAGGCCCTTTGCTTACAAATGAAAGAGTAGATGTAACACTAAGGCAATGGCAGCAGATGGAACAAGAAGCAGCACCTAGGATGCGGAATCATTATCGATTTCAGATGCATTTGCTGCGAGCATATTTCGACGCTTATACGAGACGCAGGCTTATATATGAGACAGAGCTTGAGACCGCTGCGAAGGAGATGCTGCGCGCAGCTCCCATTCTCGGCAGTGAGAAAGCGATAGAAAAAGCGGAGCAAATTCTCGGCAGGGCTAAGACAGAGCTAGTGGCAGAGGATTACCACAAACGCTGCGACGAATTAGCTGATCAACTCTTCTTTAATATTGGGTATCAATTAACCGTTTTTAGACATTTTGCTCGCTCACAAGGAAGAGGAGCATTTATGGACGCGATCCTTGCGCCATTGAACGATGTTCGCTGGCTGAGTGTACAGTTTTCCTTTATCCGGGAGGAAAGTGTTGAGGAAGTGCGGCTTATGATGATCGATCGAATGCTAAATCGTACGAACCCAGGACCAGCAGGTTTCTATGACCATCTTGGTTCTTATGGCGGCATAAGACGAGTTGATCCCGGATCCGGCTGGCAGAGTGATCCAGGCTACTTGTCCTCGCCTAGAATAGGACATTCCATGTCTCTGCTCTCGATGTCAGCGGAACGGCAAAGGAAGCTAGGTGGTATCCCGCTCGCCTGGGTCGCGAATGCGACTGTTATTCTGGATACGCCAATAATCGTACATTACGACCGGCTAAATCCAAGTATTCCATATACCGTAAAAGTAGCCTACATCGGCGATACAAACAGCAGCAGCACCCCAAGAGACTGTTGGGCGAGGTTGACCGCAGGCGAAGGCATTAATCTTGATGCGGAGGTATTCGTCGAATCCGGCACAGTGACGATACGAGAGTGCGAGATCCCGCCAGAGGCTGTATCTAACGGCAAGCTGAAGCTGACGATCGAGCGTACGAGTGGCTTTAAACGGTTAAGTGTTGCTGAAATTTGGCTTATGCCAAGCCGACAAATGGAAGCTTGAGGAGGCTGCTATAAACATGATTAGAGTAACCATTTGGAATGAGTTCCATCATGAACGGAAAGAACGTATAGCGGCCATTTATCCGAAGGGGATGCATGGTGCTATCRCAGATGGTATTGCGGCTGAGGATTATGTTATTCGGACGGCAACTCTTAATGAGCCTGAGCATGGACTTACAGATGAAGTTCTGCAAGATACAGATGTGCTCATATGGTGGGGGCACAGTCGTCATGACGATGTAGATGATGCAGTTGTAGATAAGGTGTGTGCTAGAGTTTTGGACGGGATGGGCTTTATCGCGCTGCATTCCAGCCATTACGCTAAGGTGTTCAGGAAATTGATGGGGACTACTTGCTCCCTGCAATGGAGAGTGGCGGATGAGAAGGAAAGGCTATGGGTTGTTAACCCGAGCCACCCAATCGCTCGCGGTGTTGGCCGCTATTTTGAACTCGAGCAAGAGGAAATGTATGGGGAATATTTCGATATTCCAGAGCCAGATGAGCTAGTATTCGTGAGCTGGTTTCAAGGCGGAGAAGTATTCCGAAGCGGCTGTACGTTCCAGCGTGGACGAGGGAAAATCTTTTATTTCCGTCCGGGTCACGAGAAGTATCCAACATTCCATGATCCGACGATTCTCAAGGTGATATCTAATGCGGTTCGATGGGCAGCTCCAGATCCGGGTATGGAACCGCCTTATACTTTTGGCGGACCTGCTCCTGCACTTGAACCTGTACCAAACGAGAAGAAATAGCTCAACTAAACTAAACCATGTCGTTTAAAGGCTGAAGAACTTTGAACAGCGGGTAATCGACAGATCAGGGAGGATGACAGCAGTATGAACAAATTAAAGCTGGGAGCCGTAGGCACAGGCGGCATGTTCCAAGGTGCACATATGAGAGCGTGGCTCGCGAGCTCTGAGATAGAAATTGCAGCGCTATGTGATGTGAGGCTGGAGGTTGCACAGAAAATTGCAGATGAGTATGACATTCCGGATGTATATGCCGATTATAAAGAGCTGTTAAAGCGAGATGACTTGGATATTATCAGCATTTGTACTTCCAATAAATATCACTCTGAAATTGCAGTCGCTGCATTGAAGGCTGGTAAACATGTATTTTGCGAGAAGCCGGATGCGATCAACCCTGAAGAAGCAATCAAAATGAAGCAAGCGGCTGAAGAGAGCGGCAAAGTGTTAATGGTCATGCGCAACAACCGATTCCGTGCCGTATCACAGTTTCTGAAACGTTATGTAGAGAATGGTCAGATGGGCGAATGTTATACGGGCCGCTGCGGCTGGATTCGCAGGAGAGGCATACCAGGCAAAGGCGGCTGGTTTACGACGAAGGAACTGTCTGGCGGAGGTCCGCTTATCGATCTGGGCGTTCATATGATCGACCTTGCGGTCTGGATTATGGGCAATCCGACTCCAGTTGCGGTTAGCGGTGCGGTCTACACGAAATTCGCGGAAACGGAATTGTCCGACTCGGAGCATAGCGCATTCGGAACAAAGGAATCCGAGGGAGTATTCGATGTGGAGGATTTGGCTACTGGTTTTATACGCTTCTCGAATGGAGCAACGCTGCAAATTGAATTTAGCTGGGCGTCTAATATCGAGGAGGAGACACGGTTCGTCGAGCTGCGGGGAACGAAGTCAGGCTTTAGTCTGATAAATGACGACTTGAAACTATTTACTGAAATTGAAGGAGAAATTGGCGATATTCAGCCGCATGTCAATAAGAATGGACACGGGCATGTTGCCAATATCCATCATTTCATCGATGTGGTGCAAGGGCGTAAAGAATCTATTTTCACCCCGCAGCAAGGCGTTGATATGATCAAAATTATTGATGCGGTTTATGAATCAGCCCGATTGGGAAGAGAAGTACAGCTTGGTTAAGGGGGCGGCAGTTTGAACCTATCACATACGGTTAGAGAGCTGGCTTCGGACTATGTAGCCGTTTATGAGTCGCCCGACCCTAATAGTATCTATGCATACAGTCCTGGGCTGACCGTGCTGCCAAGCGGGAGATTGATTGCAACACTAGATTTGAGCGGATCGGGACTTGCGGATATGCCTGGACCAAAGCGAATAATTGAATGGGGTAAGTTATGGCTTGGCAAAATATTCATCTCCGATGATGGTGGTCAGACCTGGATCCATAAGACGGATTTTCCATTCATGCATGCAAGGCCTTTCGTTGCAGGCAATAGCTTGTATGTGCTTGGTCACTGCAATGATCTAGTTATAATGCGTTCCGATGACGGCGGCGACAGCTGGGGAGAGCCAGCACTGCTCACTGAGGGCCAGGTGTGGCATCAATCGCCTTGTAATGTTCATTACGCTAAAGACAACATCTATTTAGTGATGGAGAGAATTACCCATCCTGGCGTAAAAGAGCTTCGAACCCATCTGATGGCACCTGTATTAATGAGGGGAAAGCTCTCCGATGACCTCACTAAGCGGGAATCATGGACGTTCGCCTCAGAGTTGACAATGAAAGAGGCTCTTACCGGAAAGTCTAGCGACTTGTTCGGCGTACCCTTCTTTCCGGAGAAGAAAGTTCCTCCAGAGCCTTCAGAAGCAAGCGATTCGAAGCAAAAGGAAATGTATCCAAGAGGCTGGTTAGAGTCGAATGTTGTGCAGATTGTGGATGATCGCCATTATTTATATGATCCTAATGGCCGGACCTTTCATTTGTGGATGCGTTCGCATACAGGAGGCACAGGCTTAGCCTCCCTTGCCAAAGCAGTTGAACAGGAGKATGGCAGCATTCTGACAATGCTGGAGCAAGTGCCTTCAGGCCAAACCATGCTTTATGTCCCTTGTCCGGGCGGTCAGATGAAATTTCACATTTTGTACGATCAAGATACTTCCTTATATTGGCTGCTCAGCACGCAAGCTACTGACAGCATGACACGAGTAGAAAGGCTTCCTCCGGAACGAGGTCGCAATCCGAACAATGAGCGTAACCGCCTGCAGCTTCACTTCTCAAGTAATTGTATCGACTGGTGCTTCGCGGGGCTTGTAGCCAAGACGGATTCACCAAGGCAAACGCGTCATTATGCCAGTATGGCCTTTTATGGTGATGATCTTCTAATTCTAAGCCGCTCTGGAGACGAGAGAGCCAAAAGCTCGCATGACGGTAATATTATTACTTTTCATAAAGTGAAAAACTTTCGCCAGTTGGTCTATTAATATACATTCGCAAAGGTGGTATACAGCTATGGAACTATTTATTGTTCGTCATGGGCAATCCATTGGCAATCTAATTGTAGAGGATATGCCGGATGGTGAGCTAACAGAGCTAGGCAGACAGCAGGGTGCTAAGGTTGGCGAATGTCTGAAAGATGCCAATATCGGCTACATCATAGCGAGCCCGCTTGTGCGAGCGATCGAGACGGCGCAGCCGCTTGCGCAAGCATTGCAACTGCCTATCGAAGTTTGGAAGGAAACGTATGAGGTCAGAAACAAGGGCGCTTATACGGGACCGAGCACGAAGCAGTTATGCGAATTGTATCCAGAGACTCGATTTAATGAGGATATGGAGCCGGATGGTTGGTATTGCTCTGGGGATGAGGATGCTGAGGCTGGCCATCTACGTGCAACAAGGATATATGATCAATTGTGCAGTCGATTCGAAGGCAAGCGCGTTGCTGTATTCGCACATGGCGGCTTCAATCGTCATTTGCTACTGGTTGCATTGGGGCTGCCTTATGACAGCCCGGTTTATTTTCATCAAAACAATGGATGCATTTACTGGCTCTCGGTATCCCCTGAGCGGACTGTACTGAATTATGTGGGAGACACACGAGTCATTCTAGACGGTGAGAATGAAAAGAAGCCGAAGCTTGCCTGAAGCTTGCTGTGCCTGACAATAAGCTTGAGCTACCATGATGCAATGGATTGGAATGAAAGGGGATGCTGCCATGCAATCAAATGATTTTAAGATTCATTCCTTAGCCCCAGACTTTACCAAAATATTMGAATCACCAGACCCGGAGAACCTGTACTGCTACAGCCCGGGAATAGCCGTGCTTCCAAATGGCAATCTGATTGCAACGATGGATCTGGGCGGTCCCGGAGCTGAATTTGTTCCAGGAGCGATAGAAAGGCTTCGGAAAAAGGGACGTTTTACACTCGGGAAAGCATTTATTTCCAAAGATAAAGGAACGAGCTGGAAGCCGTGTGTGGACTTTCCCTTTCATCATGCACGGCCTTTTGTGTCTGGCAGCTCGGTTTATATATTGGGGCATTTCGGTGATTTAATGATTATTCGATCTGATGATCAGGGCGAGACTTGGTCTCGTCCAACTGCACTGACGGAGGGCGAAGCGTGGCATCAATCTCCGTCAAATGTACATTTTGCTAAAGGGAATGTGTACTTGGTCATGGAGAAAATATGTTATTTTGACGTGAAGGATTGGCCTGTAAGTGCGATGGCTCCAGTTCTTATGAGGGGCAAAATTGGCGATGATCTTAACAAACGTGAAAATTGGACTTTTGCATCGGAGCTCGTATTCAGAGATGCTGTCGAGCTGGAGCAGATCGAAATGATTGCCGTCCCTTTCTTTAAGACGAATCGACTGGAAAGAGCGGAGGTCTCCGGAGGAAGAAGCATAGCACCAATAGGATGGCTTGAAACAAACGTCGTTCAAATTATGGATGAAAATCATTATTTCTATGATAATACGGGGCACACATTTCATTTGTGGATGCGTGCCCATACGGGAGGGACGGGTTTTGCGGCAATCGCAAAAGCAGAAGAAAATGCAGATGGCACGATAACCACAATGCTGGAGGAAGTTCCATCAGGTAAGAAAATCGTATTTGTACCTTGTCCAGGAGGACAGATGAAGTTCCATATCCTTTATGATGAAAAAACTAAACTATACTGGCTTCTAAGCTCGCAAGCGACTGATAGTATGACCAGAGCGGATTTGCTGCCGACAGATCGGTTTAGTCTTCCCAATAATGAAAGACATCGGCTTCAGCTTCATTTCTCCAAAAATTGCATAGACTGGTGCTTCGCAGGACTAGTGGATGCTGGTACTTCCTATAAGCAATCACGCCATTATGCGAGTATGGCTATAGATGGGCAGGACCTCTATATAGCAAGCCGAACTGGGGACGGCAATAACAAAAGTGCTCATGACACGAATATCATATCTTTTCATGTGATTAAACAGTTCAGGGAGTTAGTCTATTAGGATGTCGCCGTGGTGTAATCAGTTCGCATAGCCTATTAGCCTAGTAATTTTTTCAGCTGCTCCACATATTGCGATGTTCCAACATAATCTAAGCTATGCGCGTCTGTACCTAGATTGAATACAACGCCGACCTCTTTGCCAATATTCCAATAACGCTTTGCAAAATCAGGGTCGCCAAATATCGCGGCGGTGTTGATTTCCCACGCAACCTGACTGTTTTTACCCTTTTCCAAAAGCTCACCCAACTCATTATCCGTAAAGGCTTTCGTTACCAGAGTTCGATCGTCAAAGCAACGGATGAACCGACCGGTGAAGGGGTGGCAAATACAGTCCGCTCGATCGGTCTTAAAGAGAGATTCCAGTACATCAATCGCATGCTGCACGTATCCCCTTGGCGTTTTCTCTTCAGGATGCTCCCAGTAATTCATATGGTAATGGTTATATGCATAAAGCCTATAGTCGATTAGTCGATTGACTTCTATGCTATCTAAAAATTTTCCTACGCCATACGCTGTGAGCTCTGCAGAATATAGGATTTTTACTTTCGTATCACATTGTGCGGCTTGGTCTCTGAGCTTCTGGTTGTTGGCCATAATTTCGAAATCAGTACTATTATAATGATCGGTAAACGAAATAACTTCGATATTGTCCTTCTCTGCCTCCTGAATAATAGCATGAACGTTCATTTCTGGCATTGCGCAGGGTGAATGGGTGGTATGGATATGCAGATTACGCTTAGCCAATTCCTCGAAATCGTAGGTTGCTTCTGTTTTATACATGTACTTCACTCCAATCTATTATTTTTTTGTAGGGCTTGATTATTCAAGCGGAAGACAAAATTAAATTGGCTATACAGCTATTTAACTTAATGATAAAATAAATAGGAGTTATATACAAGAAATATATATTTTGAAAAGTAATTCCTGTAATTCCTTAAGAAAAACGAGGGAGGCAGCCAGTTATGACTCAAATTAAAGTCGTTTTATTCGACTTTRACGGAACATTATCAACGCTTCGTGCCGGTTGGGAACAAATTATGAAACCGTTCATGAAGGATTGCATTGTTGGAGGAAGCGAATTATCCGAAAGTCAGAACGCTGATTTGGAGCAGGAGATCGATTTATATATCGACCAATCGACTGGTATCCAAACGATTTATCAAATGAGATGGCTGGTCGATACGGTACGTGCCAAAGGCTGGAATGAGCAGGTGTTGGATGAATGGGAATATAAAGCCGAATACAATAGACAGCTGCTTGAGCGTGTGAAAGCTAGGGTTGAAAAACTAAGCCGGGGTGAGCTTCAAGCAGAAGATTACTTGATGCGCGGCGCAGCTGATTTTGTACGGGAGCTGCACCGAAGGGGAGTAGACATGTATGTCGCTAGCGGAACCGATCATACTGACGTCGTGCGCGAAGCGGAAGTGCTAGGTTTAGCTAGTTATTTTAAGGATATAGCGGGTGCTCCGCTTGGCAAGGCAGAATGCTCTAAGGAAAAGGTGTTGCAGGATTTAATCCATTATAAAGGTCTAGCAGGCGAAGAGCTTGCTGTTATCGGTGATGGCAAGGTGGAGATTCAGCTGGGGAAAGAGTCCGGCGGCCTAGCATTAGGMTTGGCTAGCGACGAAGAACGCAGAGAGGGTATCAATCCGATCAAAGAAAAGCGGCTTCGCTTGGCGAAAGCAGACTGGATTGCCGGCGACTTTAGCAATATGGACGAATGGTTATCACAACTGGGATTTTAGCTTGCCGATGGCCAGTGTTTTGAACGACATGGCTTGGCTTGTATGAATGCTAGAGTATCTCGGGCTAAGTCCAAGGAGGACAGAATCCAATGAAGATTCATGAGAGATTGTCGTTTGCTTCTATTAAAACGAATTCGGTTCATTCGAGAACGAATCTGGTTACGATCCGAAATATGGCGGAGCCTTATGCAGGAACTACTGAAGAATGGCGTCAGACACCAGATGAGCAACAAGCGTTCGACGAATTGATCGATCTCATCGTTACTACGAGAGCAGCAGGTAAGCCCGTAATCTGGTCGATGGGCGCGCATGTTATTAAGAATGGATTATCTCGTTATGTCATTGAACTGGTGCGAAATGGGATTATAACTCATGTATCAGGAAACGGAGCAACGAGCATTCACGATTTCGAGCTGGCTTTTCTAGGAGAAACGTCGGAGGATGTTGCGCGATCAATCGAGGATGGCTCTTTCGGCATGTGGGAGGAAACTGGACGCTACATGAATGAGGCGATCCAGCAG
>NZ_JBFUHJ010000042.1:0-29225 GCF_056402455.1 Paenibacillus sp. P4_A7
CACTTCTTGAGCAAGGAAGTCATCTATCGTTTTAATAATCAAATTTGCTGTTCTCGCAGCTTCTTCTTTGCTTGTTGCGGGCATGATCAAGACGAATTCATCACCACCTAAATCGAAAGGGGATATCCTCTTTGCGGGTTGGACGAGGAAAACAAGAAAGTATCGGCCCATCTCCCCGCGGACGCGACTGCGTATTTCTTTACGATCGAAGACACGAGCGGACACGTTATCAGTTCTGATTTAACCATTAGCTGACCCATTGATTCGCGGAGCGTACGTCAAATAAGTTGACCGTCGGAGGCCCTCATGCTAGAAAGAGAATTGCCCCCTATTCAGACCTACGAAGCAAGAGATGGAAAATCGTTATGTTACCGCCACTACCTGGCGGATTCAAATAAAATCGTAATTTTGCTGCACGGAATTTCGGTTCGTATTGGTTGGAGAGAAGGAAGAGGTATTTATTCCTGGACAATACGAGCTGTTGTTTGCCCGGCATAACCAAGCCAGGGTCGCGATGATTCTGGATAGCGATCACGACGGCATCCTATCTTACAGAGGGGACTTTCTGGGAAGAGGAGAAATGGCTACTTGCGTTGAGGTAGTGATACTAGAGTTTGAATAAGAGCGGCTGAAGAAAATCCCGACACAACACAGTCGGGATTTTTTGCTGTATTTAGGATTGTTGAAGGGTACCCGTTACGTTAAGTAAACAGAGTTGCCGAAAGTAAAAATGTTTCCGTATAACCGCCGAAGAGCCATCGGATATCATAAGAGAGCAGAAGCAGCAGTTGCTTCGATTGATACGAACAAAGGAGAGCTGCAGGATGAAACTGATCGTAAAGGATTATGTAGTAGAACCGCTGCTTCGGCAGGGCGATCCGGGCACCGAAGGCATCGAGTACGGATTCGAGGGCGGTAGGGTCGTTCGGGTGAACGGGCAATTCCATCTGTTCACTTCGGAGATGGTGGGCAAACCGAGGTTCGTGAAAATGCGACTAGCCCATTGGAGAAGTCACAACGGAATGACATGGGAGCGGGTATCGACATTGTTCGAATCCAGCGGGGAATACGAAGGACAAGATCCCCGTGCATCCTTGTGGTCTCCCATGCCTATTTATGATAGCGCATGCGAGAGATGGAACTTATTTTACGTGGCGTACAAGTCCATGCCGAGCACGGACCAAGCTTGGTATGAGAATTTCGAAGGTAAAATTTGGCGTGCGGTTTCCGCGAAAGGAGGCAGGGAAGGAATCGGGGGACCGTACGAGAATGTCGGAATCATTATGGAACCAAGTGCCGCTTCAGACCCATGGGAAGGACTTCAAGGCACGGATTCGTTCTTTCCGTACGAAGCCGAAGGCCAATGGTACGCGTTTTATGGAAGCGCCAGGACGGAGAAGTTGCCCGTGACGTTCTGGGGCGTCGGATTAGCGGCTTCCGACCGGCTGGATGGCGGGTGGACGCGATGCTCCGAGCGTAACCCCGTCCTTATCGATGAGGTATGGATAGAAAATCCGGTCGTTACGCGTCTGGACGGCGGGACGTATATTGCCCTGTTCGATGGGGGGCCGGACCATGGCACCTTCGGCTACTCGGTATCCGAGGACGGCATTCATTGGTCCAAAGGAGAGTATTTGCACTTCTATACGGAGAAGGAGGGATGGGTAAAGGATATCCGTACGCCGCTCTCTTTGATTCTGAATGAGGATGGGACGTTCACGATCTATTACACCGCGTTTAACCATCAGCTGTTCGGATGTTTAGGCAAGGTCATTGTGGAATTGCAAACCAATCGCTAGGGAGGTTTTCAAATGATCAGCTATAAATCCGCCATCGTAAAAATCACTCTGTCCATCGTTCTTGCTCTCGTCTGCTGTATCTCGGCATTTAGCACTCCTGTAACGAATGCTACGACTCCGTTCCGTGTCGGCATGTCCATCAGTCCGTTCGTAGACTCGCAGCTGGCCGCGGGGGTGAAGTATAAAGACGCGTCGATGACTGCGGACACGATTGCCGAGTTGACGACACTATATAAAAACCACGGGGCGACCGAAGTGTTCGCAAGGGTGGCAACGGACGTCGCTTATCCAACCGTCGGAACGAACCATAGTCTTACCCGCGGTCTCGAACGGGCGGATACGGCGATTGCCGCCGGTTTGCCGCTTAACGTCGAGCTGGGGTTGTGGAAACATTATGGGGATTTCGCCGGGCAGCCGCAGCCGGATTTCTCCGAGTATCCCGCCATCACATTGCCGGGAGCTTGGGAAACGTTGACTCTCACGCAGATGACTACGATTCTTGAGCAGTACGGTGCGATCGTAGCCCAAGAATTCGAGGATGCTGGCGTATCGGTCAACATGTGGGACTTGGGCAACGAAGTCGATTTCGGAACGGCGGGCGTTTCGGTCGCGCCGATTCCCGGTTCGTATGACGCGGAGCAGGGGCCGAACTGGTACAAAGCTCCGAATGCCGTCGATCCCGATATAGGTACCGAGAGCGTCAACTCTCTGCTGGCCATGACCGAAGCCGCTCGGATTACCTGGCTGGAAACAAACTTGTGGCCCTATGAGGCTCAACTGTTGAACGCCGTWCGCGAAGGGATCTTGACCGTGTTTCCAGACGCTAGGTTTACCACGCATATCTCCCAATCGCTAAGTGCAAACTTCGCTATTGCTTTCTACGAAACGATGGAKGACAACGGCTTCCCTATAGATGAACTAGGTTTCTCGTTCTATCCAAGCGCCTTCGCCTCGTCCAGCGATAGCTTGCTAGTTTTCCAATACGCGATGAAGCAGGTACATGATTATTTCAACAAACCGCTATTCCTTTCCGAGTTCGCTTATCCGTCAGGCGCGATGAGCGGGACGTACGCGGGATGGGGCAATCAGCAGAAGGGATACTTGCTTAAGCCGAGTGGACAATCCGATCTGATGAGGGATTTAGCGAGTTGGGCTTCGGCTCTTGGCTTCTCGGGTATCCGGCCATGGGCTCCGGATCTTGTCTATAACGGCTATGGTTGGGAGCCGCTTGGTTTATTCAGCGCAACATTGTCTACCAATAAGACGAAGTCTGCGCATGCGACCGTGGATGCGATTGCCCAAGGCGCGGCGGCACCGGCGATCGATGCGATTCCCGCGCTCCTGGAGGGCTTCGAGAACAACAACTTTACGCAAAACGGATGGACGAATAGCGGAACGGATATCCAGACGACATACAAGTACGCGGGCAGCTACGCCGCAAGGTTCAACTCCAGCGATTCCTTGACGCATCCGCTCCTGTACGGCACCTATTTCTATCATGATGTTAAAGTCGAATATGCCCACTATTCCCGTAATTTCTCCAGCTCGCACCATTTTATCGTGGAATGGTTCGATGGAACGAACTGGAATATGCTCGAGGACGTGACCGGAACGTTCGGCTGGACGAAGAAGACGTGGACGCTTCCGGCAAGCGCGGCTAACAACATCGGCTTCCAGATTCGGTTCAGAACGAGCGGGAGTGGAAGTTTGAATTATGTTTATCTCGATGACGTTAAAGTAAGAGGCACGCTCTAGAAGGAATAAGCGGACTTCCCGTTCGGTTGCCGGATGGCGGCCTGGCGGGAAGTCCGTCTACTAACCGAAACGCAACGCATCATTAGCAATAGACACGGGGGCTATAGAGGAATGGACAATAAGATTGAGATACACGAGAACGGTATCCATATGGTGTTCGATATTGCAGACGACGGGGACGTGCGTCTGTTGCATCTCTCTTTGCAGCCGTTGGATGAGGCTTCGCTTGGGGAGGAGAAGAGAAGGCAGTCGTTCCGGATGGTTGAAGTGCAGGTGTCCGGCGAAGATCAGGATGATCATCACGGCTCTAAGCATCTGGGGACTACACCTGGTAAAGCATTGAAATACGCGGGGCATCGCGATTATCGAAACGGCAGCGGACGGAAGCTGGAAATCTCGACAGAGGGCGGGGGGCTGCGAGTCGATTGCCACTACCAACTTTACGACGGCATTCCGGTCATCAGAAGCTGGACCGAAATCGTGAATAGCTCCGATGAACCCAAGGGGATCGAATATGTCTCCTCGTTCGCCTTGACCGGCATAGCGAAGGAAGGACTTCGCGGCTGGGAGGACAAAGCGAGGGTTTATTTGCCGCACAATGCTTGGTGCGGAGAGTATCAGTGGAAGAGCTACAGCATTAGAGAGCTCGGATTGAACCGGGTGTATGATTTTTCGATGAAAAGAGTTTCCTGCCAAAGTTCGGGAACGTGGTCCACATCGGAGTTTCTGCCGATGGGCGCCATCGAGAATACGGATAACGGCGCGTTTCTTCTCTGGCAAATCGAGAACAACGGTTCGTGGCATTGGGAAATCAGCGACGTTGCCGGACAGTTGTACCTTCGGCTAAGCGGGCCGACCGATACCGAGAACCATTGGTGGAAGCAACTTCATCCGGGACAATCGTTCTCTTCCGTTCCCGTAGCCGTAAGCCTGGCGTCGGGCAGCTTCGAACAAGCAATTGGCGAACTCACTTCCTATCGCCGGGCGATGAGGAGGGAACACCCGGATAATAAGCGGCTTCCGGTTATTTTCAACGATTATATGAATTGCCTCAATGCCGATCCGACGTGGGACAAAGTAATGCCTCTGATCGAGGCGGCCGCGAAAGCGGGCTGCGAATATTACTGCGTGGATGCCGGATGGTATGGGGAAGGCTCGTGGTGGGACACGGTAGGGGAGTGGCAGCCTTCGGAACGCCGTTTTCCCGGAGGGATGAAGCCGTTGTTCGATCATATTCGATCCCGCGGCATGATTCCGGGGTTATGGCTGGAACTGGAAGTAATGGGCATTCATTGCCCGCTTGCGGGGGAAGTGGACGATAGTTGGTTTTTCCGGAAACACGGGAAACGGTTCATTGACCACGGCCGATACCAGCTCGATTTCCGCAACCCGGAAGTAATCCAATATGCCGATTCGGTCATACGCCGGGTCGTCGCGGAGTACGGGGCAGGATACATTAAAATGGACTACAATATCAATGCGGGCGTGGGAACGGAGGTTTCGGCGGACAGCCTGGGAGATGGTTTGTTAGGTCATAATAGAGCCTATCTATCATGGATCGAAAGCGTGCTGGACCGGTATCCCGAGCTCGTCATCGAGAGCTGCGCAAGCGGAGGAATGCGGGCGGATTATGCACTATTGTCCAGACTGAGCTTGCATTCCGCAACCGATCAATCCCATTACTTGAACAATGCCGTCATAGCGGCCGCCGCCGCGACCGCCGTCGCTCCTGAGCAGTGCGGCATATGGTCCTATCCCTCCCCGGAAGGCGGCCGGGAAGAAACCGTCATGAACATGGTGAACGCGATGCTCATGAGGGTTATCTTAAGTGGCAGATTGGATTTGCTCCCGGAAGATCAATTCTCGTTGGTTCAAGAAGGGATCTCTTTGTACAAACGCGTTCGCGGCGCGATTCCCGCAGGTATACCTTTCTGGCCACTTGGCCTGCCGAGCTTTCAGGAGCCTTGGCTTAGCTTCGGCCTGAAAGATGGCGACAAGCGCTGGCTTGCCGTATGGCGCTTACCGGGAGGGAATCCCGAATGTACGCTTCCGCTTGCGGACCTGTGGAATAAGGACGTTAAGATCAAATGCGCTTATCCCGCCAACGATCAAAGCGTCTATCGTTGGGATGCGGATAACGGGGAGCTTCATGTTGAGCTCACGCAATCGGGCAGCGCACGGATATTCGAGATTGAAGTGGGAGGAATGAAACGGTGAACGTAGATACGGCAATCTGCAATTCCAACGCTGCACGCTACGATGAGATCCTCCGTCTCCTATTCGAGGATCAACGGGTTCCCGGGTTCTCGATTGAGGTGCTAAAAAGAGGAAGGATCGTCTATCGATTGGCCGATGGGTTTTCCACGCCGAAACCTGGGCAAGGAAATCCCGTAAATTCGAATACGTTATTCAACGTAGGCTCGGTATCCAAGCTGATCACCGGCGCCGCGATCGTCAAACTGGTCGAAACGGGTTTGTTGAGCCTAAGCGACCCGGTCGCCAAACACATACCGGAATATCCATTCGATAAGATTACGCTGCTGCAACTTCTGACACACTCGGCCGGTTATGCCGCGAAGTTGGTGGACGACATCGGATTCCCGGAGCGCCAAGGCGATGTCCCCGCATTTCTCGAAAGGATCTATGCGATTAACGAGCTTCAATATGAACCGGGTGAAGGATCGGAATATTTCTCGGTGGGATACAGCATTCTCATGGATATCATCGAGCGCACGTCGGGATTGTCCTTCGAAGCCTATGTCAGGAAATACATTTTCGGACCGGCGATGATGACGCAGTCCACTTTCGATCCCGGCAATCTGGACGGAAAACCTTATGTGCTGCCGTGGGACGATCACAACGGGCAATCCCTCGTCAAGGAAGCAATGACGGGAGTGATGGGCGATCGGGGCCTTTATGCGACCGCCTCCGACTTAGTGCGTTTCGGCACCGTCTTCCTTAACGGCGGCACTTACGGAGCAGAGAGGACGACCCTTTTCTCGAAAGCGGCCGTTGAACTCATGCTGAGGGAAGTGTCGATGCCTGCGGGAGGCGATAAAACATCCATCTTCTGGAGGAAGGGAAAACAGGACGGCCATGGATGCTTCGGAGATCTTAATTCTCCAGAGGCGATCGGCCACACGGGATTCACGGGCTGCATGCTGCTTATCGATCCGGCGTACGAGACCGTCGCCGCTCTTCTCACGAACAGCTTGAAGTGGCATGGGGACTGGCGGAACTATCGGCAGCTGTGCAATCTCATGATGGCAATGGAAGGATGACTTGGGTGACAGACTCACTAAGGAGTCGACGGAAGGAGAGATAGAAATGTTTACGGAACGAGGGCGATGGATCAAGCTTTTACTGGTTCCTTCGCTGATGATTACCTCTAGCTGCTCTATTCAATCGGGTGACGAGGAAAGCGGGGACGAGCCTTTCCGAACGGCGATATCCGTGAGTCCGTTCACGGATAGCCAGATGAACAGAGGCATACTCTTCGAGGATGGCATCGGCAATACTGCGACCTCAGCATTTGAACTGCAGAAGCTGTTCATGGCGCATGGAGCGAACGAAATATATGTGCGCATTGCCACGGACCGGTACTCGACGGGAAGCGATACGGATCACAGCTTGGAGCTTGGCATCGAGAGGGCAAAGCTGGCTGCGGAGCTTGATCTCCCGCTTAATCCCGAGATCGCGTTGTTCAAGACCTACGGGGACGTGGCGGGACAACCACTTCCCGATTTCAGTGAATATCCGGAGATTAAAGTTCCGGGACGATGGAAGGAGATGACGGTCGAGGAGATGCTCCCGGTATTGAAGGCGTATGGCGCGTTGGTGGCTAAGGAACTCACGGCTACGGGTGCGAGGATTCCGATCTGGAACATCGGCAACGAGGTCGATTTCGGCACGGCCGGAGTAGCCGTCCGCCCTGCGGAAGGGGCGTTGGTGCTATACGGAGCGCCGGATGCCATCGATCCTTCGATAGGCGAACAGGATGTCATTACCCTGCTGCGCATGAATGTCAAGGACCGCAATGATTGGTTGGAGCGCTACCTGTGGCCGCATCAAGCAAAGCTCATGAACGCGGTTAGCGAAGGGATTAAATCCGTCGTGCCAGACACCAAATTCTCGACGCATATCGCGCAGGGCGCGATTCCCGAGTTCGCAGTCGCCTTTTACCGTGCTATGCTTAAGGGAGGCTTTAACATTGACGTAGCGGGCTTCTCCTTGTATCCGACCTCGATGGACGCGCCGCCTAGCCGGGTGGAGGCGTTTAAGACGACGGTGTCCGAAATGAAGAAACAGTTGAAACTGCCGTCGTTCCTTGCGGAATATGCCTATCCCGCGACGGAGATCGTCGATGGACCATACAGCGCGTGGAGCGCAAACAAAGAGAGCCGGTACGAGATTTCCGAGGAAGGGCAAGCAGCGATTCTACGGGACTTAACCGCTTGGGGAGCACGCAACGGCCTCGTCGGAATCCGTCCTTGGGCTCCTGATTTTATCGATCCCTCATGGAGGGAATTATCGTTCTTCGCCACGAGCGCTTCATCCGAGGGGGGCATCGTGAATAAAGCGAGACCGGTCATCGACGCCATCGCGCAAGGTTTACGGCTATCGGTAATGGAAGCGCAACCAAAGAAGTAAAAATAGTTTCCGAAAGTAAAAATGTTCGGCTTAAAAAGCGCTTTCGCACGTCGTATGATGTAATTGTAAATGATGCTATCAAGGGGGATTCACCAAATGGGAATGGCGAAGGGATTACAGAAACGATTATTCATTGCAGGACTTGCTTGCCTGATTGTGCTTGTAGGGTGCTCTAATAAGAATAACTCAGCAGGTTCAGCTCCCGCTTCTTCGGAACAGTCACCCTCGGCTTCGGCGGAAAGCTCGGCTCCTGCTGAGCCCACTGACGGTCCGATGACGAAGTACGAACAGCCGATCGACGTTACGATCGGACAGAGTAACTACGAAGCGGCTTCCTTCATTGACGGGGAAAGCGTGGATAATAACATCCACCATAAATTCAATCTGGAATACTTGAACATCAATTACAAGAACAAATGGGTTGTCGACGCCACGAAAGCGGGAGAGAAAGTTAACCTAGCGATCGCCAGCGATGATCTGCCTGATGTCATGAAGGTTGGCCTTAACCAATTGCAACTGTTGATCAAGAACGGTCAGGTCGAGGATCTAACGGACATTTGGGCGAAATACCCGACCGAAACTGTACGGAGCATGGCAGAGTACCAAGACAAGATTGCCTTCCTTCCTGCGTCGAAGGACGGCAAGATTTATGGTCTTCCGCTCGCAAGGGACTTCGGAGAATCGATCGGAATTATGTACGTTCGCCAAGATTGGCTCGATAAGCTCAAGCTTAAGGCGCCAACGACGCTGCAAGAGCTGGAAGCCGTGTCGAAAGCATTCGTGAACGACGATCCGGACGGCAATGGGAAGAAGGATACCTATGCTATCGGATTCGACAAGGAAATGGGCTTTGCATCGGGACAACCCATGATGACTTCCGTTGCGGCCGGATTCAAAGCTTATCCGAAGCTATGGGTTAAAGATGAATCGGGCAAACTCGCGTACGGCAGCATTCAGCCGCAGATGAAAGAGACGCTGGGCTACCTACAGAACCTGTATAAGCTTGGCGCGTTGGATCCGGAGTTCGCGGTCAAGGATTTCGCCAAGGYCACAGAAATGTACACGACTGGCAAGATCGGAATCTTGTTCGGAGTGTTCTCCGGCCCGATCTATCCACTGATGACGAACAAAGAGAAGGAACCGAACGCGGAATGGGCCGTGCTTCCGATACCTGCAGGTGCCGACGGTCAAGTTGCGCCGGCTGCGAGATCCTTCGTCAACGAGTGGATCGTCGTACGCAAGGGCTTCGAGCATCCGGAGGCCGTGATCAAGTCGATGAATCTATGGGCGGATATGTTTAACGGTCCAAACCCTTATAACGACAGATGGGCCGAAGCCAACGCAGGCGCTTATTCAGGCAAGGGAATCAATCTGTACGCGCTGCCCTATAACTTTGATTCCCCATATCAGAACCTCAAGAACGGCGAGAGTCTGCGCGCGGCGAAGGAAAGCGGGGACGAGAGCAAGCTGGACGTTCGGGAGCAATGGATTCTCGGCGAGAAAAACAAAGGCGGCGCTTACGGTTGGGCGATCGAGAAGACGTTCTACGAAGCAGAGAAAGTCCTCCTGGAATATAAGCAAATTCGTTATTCGGATTACCAAGGGGCTCCAACCCCATCGATGATCTCCAAGAGCCCGACGCTCGACAAATTGGAATTGGAAACGTTCATTAAGATCGTCATGGGCGCTCCGTTGGACGATTTCGATAAATTCGTCGAGAAGTGGCAAGCGTTAGGCGGCGACCAAATTACGAAGGAAGTCAACGAAGCCGCAGAATAACAAGCAGAAACGTCCTAAGCAGAGGAGCCTATTTCGTTGCAGTCCGGAACGGGCTCCTTTGTTTTACGACTTGGAGGTACTTACTTATGAAGACGCCTAAATTAAAAGCATTGAAGTGGAAACAAACTTGGCAGTTGCACGCCATGATCTTGCCTGGCATAGTATTCGTGCTGCTATTCGCGTATATGCCGATGGTGGGAATTACGATCGCATTTCAGGATTTCAATCCGACGAAGGGGTTCTTCGGTTCCGATTGGCTCGGTTTCGATAATTTCAAGTACATGTTCGAGCTCCCCGATACTTTCCGGATATTGCGGAATACGGTTATCATAGCGGCATTAAAGATTTTTTTCGGGTTTCTGGCCCCGATCTTATTCGCCCTTCTGTTAAACGAGATCAAATTGAAGTGGTGGAAAAGAGGCATTCAAACGTTCGTGTATTTCCCCCATTTCGTCTCATGGGTCATCATGGGAGGAATTCTCGTCAATATTCTGGCCTTGAAAACCGGAGCTGTTAATCAATTGCTAGGCGCGATTAACATTGATCCGATCTTCTTTCTCGGCGAACCCGGATGGTTCAGGGTTACGCYGATCGTGACCGATGTGTTGAAGGAATTCGGCTTTGGAGCCATCATCTACTTAGCAGCGCTAAGCGGAATCAGTCCGGATTTATACGAAGCAGCTATTATCGACGGAGCAGGTCGATTCAAACAGACATGGCACGTCACGTTGCCGGGAATCATGCATGTCGCGGTACTACTGGGTATTCTGAGCATCGGAAATATCCTGAACGCCGGGTTTGACCAAATCTTTAACCTCTACAATTATCTCGTGCTGGACAGCTCGGAAATTATTGACACTTGGGTATATTCCATGGGCTTGCTGCAGGCGCAATACGGTCTGGCTACGGCTGTAGGATTGCTCAAATCCGTCATCGCGTTCTTGCTGATCGCGGGATCGTACCGATTGGCTGTAAAGCTCGCCAACTATCGCATTTTCTGAGAAGGAGCATCCAACCATTATGAGAACCTACAACACTGTGGGCGGTATCGCCTTTCGCCTATTCAATTACGGGATGCTAACTTTTGTCGGCTTGCTTTGCGTCCTGCCCTTGGTCCATATTTTCGCGATTTCCCTCAGCTCCGCGGAGGCAGTCAATTCGAACGCGGTCGGATTATGGCCGGTCGATTTCTCGCTGGGCGCTTACCGTGCATCTTTCGATACCCCTTTCCTTAACTCGTTGAACATAACGCTGCAGCGGATCGTACTCGGAACGGCGATCAACATGATATTCACCTTCCTAATGGCTTATCCGTTGTCCAAAGAAAGCGATCGTTTTCCTTACCGCAACGTGTACGTGTGGATTCTGGTATTCACCATGCTATTTAGCGGTGGTTTGATTCCGACGTACATTCTTGCCAAATCGCTGCATCTGATCAATACGATTTGGGTGCTGGTGCTGCCGTCCGCTGTTAACGTGTTTTATATTATTTTGCTGCTGAACTTTTTCCGGCAGTTGCCCAAGGAAATCGAAGAGTCCGCACTAATGGACGGGGCTTCTTATTTCAAATCCATGTATAGAATCTATCTTCCGCTCTCCAAGCCGGTCATTGCGACGTTGGTGTTGTTCTGCATCGTGACGCATTGGAACGCATGGTTCGACGGAATCATGTTCATCAACGACACGGATAAATATCCTCTCCAGACTTATTTGCAGTTGCTGCTGCAGAAGTCGAAGAGCGTGCTATCGTTGGAAGATGCTAAGATGGCGGCGGAGGATGCGGCGAAAACCTCGATCTACGGTGCGAAAATGTTTCTGTCCCTCATTCCGATCATGGCGTTGTACCCGTTTCTGCAAAAGTATTTTACCGAAGGGATCGTCATCGGCGCAGTCAAAGGTTAACACCTGCCCATTCATCAAGTATAATTAATTTACGCTCTTAATTATACGGAGACAGACGAGGTGGAGAGCATCCTTATTCCCTTGAGGTTCAAACCAGCGATCAACAGCTTGCTGTGGAAAATCATGTTCGGAATCATTTGCGTCGCCATACCTCTCTACGCGATATGTTTCGCCACGATATGGGTGAGCACGGACATCGTGACCCGCAAAGTCCAAGACACGGCGCAGTCGAGAATGAAACTGTACACGAACCTTCTGGAGAAGGAGATCGGCAGCATCAACCAGATGCTTATCGCGCTTAATAACGATCCCGATCTGGCAGAGTATTCGTTGCTGCCGGAAGGCAAGTTCAATTACGAGAACGTTCATCTGCAAAGCAGCATCGTGACCAAGATGAGCATCATTTACTACTCCAACGATTACATTAAAGACGTTTTCCTGGCTATTCCGAAGCGCAACCAACAAATTTCTTTTCGTTCCGGGCAGACTGAGCTCGACAGCAATAAGCAAGATATTCTCGAAAGAGCGCTGCAAACCCCGACCCAGTTGGACCATTTCTCGAAGAATGGGGTCATGAGCTACGTTATCCCGTTCCAAGATAGCTCATCTAGCAGCGGGGGAATCGAATATATGCTAGGGGTCGACATCAACCCGGACAGGATCCAGGATGGATTGAAATCGTTCGAGAAGAACGACGTCTTTAACGTGTTCCTGATCAACAACGAGGATCGCAGCCTCGTAAGAAGCGATGCATTGATGGAAATAGACGCCCAAATTTATGAAAAGATCGTGGACGAACGGGAAATTGCGGCCTCGAGCCGGGTAACGGTCGGCGGGGAGAAATACTTGAGCTTGACGAGCGTATCGGGAGACGGGATCTATCGAATCGTAACGTATATCAAGATCAAAGACATGCTGGCTCCGATTCTGGTCATCAAGAACGTGCTGTGGCTCGTCATGGGTATTTCACCGATATTTTTCCTCTTTTTCGCCTATTTCGTCTATAAACATATTCATCGCCCTCTTAGAAGCCTGGTTAAATCGATGAGGGAAGTGGAAAGAGGCAATTTGCACGTTCAGTTTGCCCGCGAGCAGGGGGATGAATTCGGGTATGTCTACAAACAATGCAACCAGATGGTCGGCCAATTAAGGACGCTCATCCAAGAGGTTCTGGAGAAGAAGATCCAGCTTCAGCAAATGCAGATTCGCCAGCTTCAGTCGCAGATCAATCCTCATTTTCTGTTTAATTGTTTTTATATCGGATATCGGATGGCTAAGGCCAGCAAGAACGAGAATATCGCCAGATTGTGCAAGTATTTGGGCGACTATTTCCGGTTCATCACGAAGCAGGCCCAGGACGAGATTGCCCTGAGGGATGAGATGAAGTTTACCGTCACTTACTTGGAAATTCAGAAGATCCGGTTCCCAGATAAGCTCAATTTCACCATTCATGAAGACGAATCGGTAGGCGAAGCTGTCATTCCGGGACTGACGATCCAGCCGATCGTGGAGAATGTGATCCTGCATGGGATCGAGCAGGTAGACGGCCCGGGTTTGATCGAGATCGACATCCGGCGCGATTCGGAAGGAATAGACGTCGAGATTCTTGATAACGGCAAAGGGATGACAGGGGCGGAGCAGGAGGCACTGAGGGGGATCCTGGACAATCCCGATCCCAATGAGGAGCACTGCGGGCTTTGGAACGTGCACTGGAGACTGCGCAACATAGGCAGCGAGCAAGGCCTGAAGATTGAAGACCGCGAAGGCGGAGGTTTGAAAGTATCATTCCGGATCCCCATCACCTGAAGACTGAGGGAGAAAAATCGATGTACAAACTTATGATCGTCGACGACGAACGGCTTATCGTTGAAGGGCTAGCTGAAATGATCGAAGAGAGCGACCTCCCCGTTAAGCAAATCCAAACCGCAGGTTCGGCGCTGGAAGCTTTGGAATTACATCGGGAGCAATTATTCGATCTTATCCTGACGGATATCCGAATGCCGCGAATGGATGGATTGGAACTATTCGACAAGGTCAAATCAATCGCGGATGATTGCAAGGTCATCTTCTTATCCGGGTATTCGGACTTCGAATACGCGAGAACGGCCTTAAAGCTAGGAGCGTTCGACTATTTGCTGAAGCCCGTGGAGGACGAAGAGGTCATTTCCTGCTTGGAAAAGGCGATCGCCCAGCTTAAGCAGGAGAGAACCCGAATACAATCGAGCGATCAAATCGAGAAAARGTTAAACGAATCTCTTCCCTACGCTCAGGGTGAGTTTCTTCGTCATTTGCTGCATCGCAAGCCAGAGGTTCAGTATGGGGCTTTGGATAAGGAATTCGGCGAGCTTGGCATCCCGTTTCGATCTGATCGACGCGTTACGGGGTTCGCAATGAGCTTAGACGTCGAAGAGAGTGCTCTGACCTTTATGGATGAAGTGCTCCTGCAATTCGTGCTGCAGAATATGATAAACGAACTTTTGGGTGGTACCTGTCACCTGATCTGTTTCACTGCGGGCAAAGGTATCGTTGCTTGCATTATGCAGGCTAAGGAAATGGCCGAACCAGCCGATGTGTTCGCGACGTTGCTAACCAGACTTCAGGAAGTGCAGGAGATTATCGGCAAGGCATTCAAGTCGGTTTGTTCCTTTGCGTTAATGAACGAATGGTTGGATTGGAGCGAATGGCCCGAAGCCTGTAACAGGCTCATCTCGGGTATGAAACTGCAAATCGAGCAGGGGCAAATTTTCGTTCCGTCACTTCAGACGCAACAGACTGGGCAAACTGTTGAAGGGGACGGAGTGCCTCCTGAAATGATACGTCTGGTGATGGAAGCTATTAACCTGAAGGATGTTCCGGCCTTTGCGGCTAGCCTGGATCAGCTTCTGGAGAAGGTAGAGCGGGCGGGGAGCATTCCCGGCAACGAGCTGACCGTATTGTTCTTGTCGATCAGCAGCCAACTGGTTCATGCCGCCCAGCATCATCGCGTAACTTATGTGATCGATCAAGAAAGCATGGACAAGATGTCCAACCTATCCATGCATCCTAATTTGACGCGGCTCAAAGATTTTCTCGTAGGCGTTCTGCAAGAAGTAGTGAGTGAGATTCAATCCCAGCAAAGGAACCCTACCGAACAGGTAGTGGAGCAGGTGAAGCATTACATCGCTATCCATGTGTACGAGAATTTGTCTCTGGATCAGCTGGCGGATAAGGTGCATGTGAACGCATCATATTTGTCGCGGATTTTCAGGCAATATACGCGGGAGAAACTGACTTCCTACGTCACGAGGATTAAGATGGAGCATGCACGCAAGCTGCTGCTCGAGAGCGATATTCGCGTGCAGGACGTGGCAACGAAGCTTGGCTTTGACAACGCGAATTATTTCGCTAAAGTTTTTCGCAAAGCGAATGGCTTATCCCCACACGAATTTCGGTTACATCATAGTCGGATACGCTAAATCGTACGTGAGCAGCGTCCAGAGCCAGGAAGGGCTAGTCAAGGCGGAGAGGATTGTCTTCCTGCTTATCATCCTTATTCTTTTAATCGTTTGCCGATCCATCATGGCGACGATCACTCCGTTAATCGTAACGATTGCTTCCGTACTCGTTGCCATGGGGATCGTCTACTTGATTGCCTTGCAAGTGGAACTTTCAGTGTTCGTAACCAATTCGGCAATGATGCTAGGACTAGGTGTTGGAATTTGTTTTCAGTAATCGTCAGCGTGAAAAGCTCTAGATGCTGTATTGGTATTAAACGGTTTCTGGCTATTCTATCGTCGGTTGGAATGCGGTACATTTTGCTGGCTGATTACAAAGGGTTAACGAAGAGTTGACTAAAAACTCAGATACCAGAATTTACACATCAAAGTTAAACTTTGAATATAATGAGCAGCGCATTTTAACAACATAAAGAAAGATGACCTGCTCATTTTTCCAATGACTCTTAATGAAATTGTTTTTCCTGTCGCTAATGTTAGTTCAAAAGCCGCCCTTCTATCCTCTGAAAGTTTACGCTCAGCGGGATTTCCCCCTAATATAAGACCTCCGATGTTTAGGACATTGATCTCATTAATGGAAGGAATATGCAACTATAATATTTAATCTTTCCAGTATGTTGCTCTATATCAAATCCATCATGGAAAAAGTCACCTGATGCTCTCTTCTCGTCAAGAACTTTAGCAAGCTTTTTGCAACACGATGAAAAATTAAGACCAACATCACTTAGAACACTGTTGTGAATAACTGAGTTTTTAACGCGATATTTTCTCCTAAAAGAAAGCTGGCCTTTTCGCTCGTATCTAGTGCATTCCTGACCATTTCAACATTATGCTGGGTTTGATTCTGTTCATTATATATGGATGGTTTCTTCTGTTTGGCCTGATCTGTTGTTGCAATAATGTAATATTCCTCAATAGGACATCCATCCCTTTTATCTGACATGACAATAGGAGAGGAAGTAAACAAAAAAAACATAAAAATAACACGGCAACGCTTATTGACTTAAATTGATAACTCCGACAAAATTAGAACATCTTAGTAAGTTAGGATGGTATAACACCATGAAAATATTTAAAAGCTGGTACGGTATTTTGATACTAGCGCTCCCATCTTTATTTGCATTTGCTACACAAACCTTAACGGGTACAATCAATTTGATCCTGGTGGGTGATCTTGGATTCGTTATAATTGCTGTCGTTGGGGTATCCAACATTATTATGTACAACGTTTTTGCTATCTTTTCAGGGATTGGTCATTCTGTTAACTACCTCGTCGCGCAGAATTTCGGAGCTAAGGAGATGCGCACAGGGATGCAGAGAACGCATCTAGCACTTGCCGTAAGTGTTGGAGTGGGTCTGCTCATCGCTGTGGCAGGGTGGTTGGCGAGTGGTGCAATCTTAAAGCTTACAGGAGGCTCTGATAATCTCATTGCAAGTGGCGGAGAATATTTGGAGCTGCGTTTCTACGCGATGTCTTTCGGAATTATTAGCTTTACTTTTCATGGCTTTTTCCGCGGTGTAGGCGATACAAGGACGTCGATGATTGTTTCTATCGTCGCAAATGTTCTAATGGTAGGACTGACCTATGGTTTAACCTACGGTCATTGGGGACTGCCGAATATGGGGATTATAGGTGCCGGATATGCTCTAATAATCGGTGAAGCTGTACAACTAATCATCTGTTTGATTGTATTCTTTGGTCCGATGCATCGACGTTATCAGACGAGAAAATTGCAAAAGCCAGATTGGTTAGAGCTAAAGCTCATCTCTCGAGAGAGTGGAAAGCTCGGTATGCAGGAATTTTCTATGAGCATTTCCATGTACATATTCACTATGTTTGTTCTGACATTAGGAGATCTAGCTGCAGCGGCGAATGAGGTCGCACTAAGTGTAATGTCATTTGGCTTTATGCCTGCTTTTGCTTTTGGTTCGACAGCTACGATTCTAGTTGGTCAAGAGCTTGGACAAAGACGCCCGGGAGCGGCGAAAATGGCGGGGACGAATACAGCCATTTTAGGGACGATATTCCTAATTGTGCTCGGAACGGTTGAGCTGATATGGGCAATACCGATAGCGAAACTGTATAGTAATGATCCTGAGGTTTACGAACTAGCAGCGTATTTGATTACCATATCGGCCTATTTGCAAATTTTCGATGGTTTTTATAATTTCTATGCAGGCGGCCTAAGAGGGATTGGCGATACGACATTCTTAATGAGATCATCGTTCATACTTAGTATCTTTATGTTTATCCCATTGACCTATCTATTCGTTATTGTGTTCAACTGGGGTAGCATGGGGGCATGGTTCGCATTGTATTCATTCCTTGTAGCTCTAGGCTCGGCAGTTATGATTCGCTATTATCGGACGGATTTCAACTCCGTTAGACTGAAGGAAGCGCAGGGGTAATTTATTTTGTAAATGTTAGTTGGGTCAATTTATTGATCTGACTAGCATTTTTTTGTTGAAAACTTTTCAAGAATACAACTAATAGTGATATCTAAATATATGGTAAAATAAACAATATATTGATAGATGAGAACTTCTATAAATCCTGATAAATTGGTAAGTTATTCACTAAACAGGGTTTAAAATAGTAATTATTTTTTAATAGAATAGGATTGATGCTCCTGATTATTTAAATGCGAGGTGGAGGAATCGTCTATGAAATTGTATGTAACAGTTAAAAGCTTGGGTAAACGTAAGAATGTACTGACGAAAATTGAAATAAAACTTCCGGTCGTTCCGAAAACACTGAGGGAGCTCATTACGGAAGTTATTATTATGAATGTGCAGGAGTTAAAGGATAAGCAACAAAGCACCCAACTGATTCCATTCTTAACAGGATCAGAGATCGAGGCGCGTGGAGAGAATGGAAAGATAGGATTCGGTGCGGTCTATAACGAACAGACCCCTGATGTTATCAAGGCAGTGGAAACCGCATTATTAGCTTTTGAAGATGGGCTATATAAAGTATTTATTCGAGATGAAGAGAATAGTCATTTGGAATCACCACTTAAGCTTATGGAAGGAGATGAAATTGTTTTTATAAGGTTCACAATGTTAGCTGGAAGCCTATGGTGAAGGGAGAGAATGAATGATGGAGAAGCATGAACGAGAGAAGCAGTATTATGAATTATTGCAAGATAGAGCAGAAGGAATAGATCCTCATCTAGCTCCATTAGCAAATTTAGTAATAGAGTTGGGGCAAATGGGGTATTTACGTCAGGATGAAGAGTGTTTTTTGAAATGCCAAGAGATATTACATTCACTTGCTGCGGGGAATGATGAGATATTATTCCAACCACTGGTGAAAGTTATAAGGATACTTACGAATGAGTACACGGCAGAAGTTTTTGATTATATTACTTCTCATGCGACTGAATACCCCTATGGCACAGGATACGTACGTAGACCTTTCCGTACATCGGAACGACACGCCCACATAGGCCGGGTAATTAGCAAAATGAGTTCTCTTTTATCTATGGATTGTTATGGTTTCGCAATTATTGATTATTTGACGTTAGCGGACTATCCGTTACGCCAGAATTATCTGTTGGCACAAACGATTAGTGACGTCATTGCTTTCGAGCTAGATGGTAACAATATAGAGGTCATTGCGGCACTTAAGGAAATTGTATTTGGAGATAATCAGACGGCGTTACTTACTCATGAGATGATCAAAGGAATATTTATGAGTCACCAATCGGATTTATACGTAATGGTGGGTGAACTATTAGCGGCAGCACGATTGCAGGAGGGGCTTCGACAATCCATTGTGGAACGAATGGACGAGGGAACGCTCGAGGCGAACATGTACATGCTGAAAGTCATCATTGATCATGGATTTATTCGCTATAGTTCTGTTGTGAGAGCACTTGGCGTATGGACCGGTATGGGGCTGGAATCAGCGAACCAACGTGTAGCGGGACAGCTGATTGAAGGCGCCTATCGTGTCTTAAATGATGAATCTGTTCGTGCGTCGTGGTTGTCTAGTGACAATGCGAATGATGTCTATTTAAGTTTATGGGCAACAGCGGTGTATGAAGAACGTGATTTATTCACCGGAATTAAGGACTTGATGGAACATGGTGCGCTGTATCAGAAGATCATTGCACAGTACGTACTCGCGAATAGTGAGAATAAAGATGTTCGTTATGGGATTGCTAGGCAATACTTAGATGCTACGGACACTGAACTACAGTATTGGATTCTAAACAACTATAGTTATGATTACTTCCGTACTTGGCGAAATGAGGAAGTTGGCATTACGTTTGAACATACCCCTCTTTTGGAGGAAAAAGAAGAACGCCGACTTGAATTTGAACAGCTCATGGGTATGTTCCTTGGCATGACTCACAAAGAGTTATCCGGACCTTCCAAAGTATTGAATTTTGCGCATGTTCATTACTCGCCAGATCTCCCTATTCGTAAGATGCTATACCTTACAGCTTATGATATGGACAGTAATTGGATCTCCGCAATCATTGCCTTGAAGGATCGATTAAGTGCGGATATACGTGGTGAGTTGTTGTCCTATTTCATACAGGATACGGATCATTCAGCACAGCGTGAATTTATATTCACATCCCTTTCAGATAAGAGCATGAGTAATCGCGAGAAGGCACTCGACAAGGCGAAGAAATTGACGTTGTCGGATGAAGAGTTGAAGTTGGTTGAAGGTTTGTTGAAGTTGAAGACAGGTTCCTTGCGTCAAAGTGCTATTGAGCTGCTATTGCGTCAGCCTGAGGCCAATGTGACGATCTCACTAACTCGGTTATTACAAGGTAAGAGTGAATTACAACGACTGGCGGCGCTGGAGACAATTGTCGAAATTTTTGAGGATAATGAACGAACGGAGCAGTATGAAGGCTTGAGTTCGCTGCCTCATTTAATTGAGAGTCCCACACCAAAGGAACAGCAATTGATAGGAAGACTTAGTCAAAAGAATGAATATACAGCAGCGAATGGCTTTGGCCTATTCGATCCTAACACAATCGAACCTTGGCTCACAGAGACTCCGGTAATAGAAGAGTTCGAGTGGAGGCACATCTTTAGGTTGTCGGCGGGAGATGTAATCCGTTTTCTCGCTGGGCTGGAGCAAGAAATTCATAATCATCGTGATCATGAGTATGAGGTAGAGTATTATTCTGGTTATAAGGATACGCAGCTGCTCGGTGCAGACTTAAGAAGGATTCGTCCATTTCAAGAGGAAGAGGACGATACACCAGAGCTTACGAGATATCCGCTGCACGAGGTGTGGAGAGATTACTTGGAACGGAGTAATTTAGGAGCCTCTGAATTACTAGAGATCTATTTCTATTCTATACTGGACCCTCTTGATCAGACACTGAACCAGTATTATCGATATTTCTCTGATGAGATGGATTACGCTGAACTTAGGAAGCATACACTGCTCGAGGGTTGGCGTAAAGAGTTTGCGGAGCAGTTGTATCCTGTTGCTCAAATTCAAGAGATTAAAGATGCGCTCAAAGGATTTAAGTATAGTAATCAGATCAGCATCCTTCTTTTTGCTTACTTCATGGATAGCGATAAAAGTTCAACATTTGATTTAACGATAAAGGCCTTGAATGCTATGATGCAAGTGATGCCTAAAGAGAAAGTATCCAAAGAGTGGGGGATATTGAAGCTCTTAGCGAATCCATGGTTCTTAATGGTCCGTAGTCGAATATATGATGATGACAGCTTTAAGCGGATGTTCCATACTTTTTATACATTTAATAGCATGAACCCGAATGAGAAAGTTGATTCGGTACTTGACCTTAAGGATTATTTACGTGCTTTTGAAGCGGGGATGATCGGAACAGGGGAAGTATATCGGGAATTAGTCGGCAGTCAAGACAGTCGCAATCATATACGCAATATTACTTCTAAACGATATGATTGGATAGATGACAAGCCTAAGTTAATTACGATTCGTCAGACCGCTGTTGAGAGAATTCTAGAGGTGGAGCTCGAACGTGGTGATCTAGCTACTGAGGTAACACCTCTGGCCATGGGGCTGGAGCGGATCGAGGGTATGGAGCATTTCATCCATATATTATCAGGGCTGCAGGAGGAAACCTTCATCCGTGGCTATATCTATGGATATGGGGATAGTATTACGAAGAAGGAATCTCTTAGTCATCTGCTTAAGATCAGTTATCCACGTGAGGGCGAAGATGACACACTTTTGAGACAAATGCTTGTAGGTCTTAATATTACGGAGAAAAGGTTACTGGAAGCAGCTATGTACGCTCCTCAATGGTTAGATATTGTAGCTAAGTATTTAAATTGGGAGGGTCTGCGCAGTGCCGCTTKGTATTTCCATGCGCACATTAATGAAGGTTTCTCTGCTGAGAAAGAAACAGTGGTCGCGCACTATTCACCGATTTCAGCGCAAGACTTTAATGATGGTGCCTTTGATATAAGGTGGTTTAATGAGGCTTATAATACGTTGGGAGAGAAGCGGTTCGACTTATTGTATGATTGCGCTAAATATATTTCTGCTGGAGCCAATCACCGAAGATCACAGCTGTTCGCAGATGCGACACTGGGGAAGCTGGATATTATGGAAATACAAAAGTCCGTAGTAGATAAGCGGAATAAAGATCATTTGCTCTGCTATAGCCTTATTTCATTGCGTGACCATCGCGAACAAGATATTCGTGAACGGTATGAATTCATTCAGCATTTTCTTGCTCAGAGTAAGAAGTTTGGCGCTCAGCGTCGGGCAAGTGAGGGCATGACTTCGCAGATAGCCCTTGGCAATTTGGCAAGAAATGCAGGGTATAGAGATGTCATTCGGCTGATGTGGGATATGGAAGCGCGGAAGCTGGACGATATGCAATCCTTCTTTCAGCCCCACAAGCTAGATGAGGAGACGACCGTACAGCTTCTTATTGATGACGAAGGAAAGTCAGAGATTGGTATTATGCGTAAAGGAAAAGAGTTGAAATCTGTTCCTGCAAAGTACAAAAAAGATGAATATATTTCTGATTTGAAAGAAATGAAGGTTGAACTGACAGAGCAATACCGGAGAGCCCGCAAGGAACTTGAACGCTCGATGGAGTCAGGTAATACATTTACTTTACAAGAATTGAAGGGATTATCAGGGAATCCAGTTATCACACCCCTTTTACGGACATTGGTGTTTAAATCGGGAGAAGTTTTGGGATATTTCGATTCAGCTGCAGGGGGGCTTATCGATCCAACGGGTAAACTAGTTCTTATTGGGGATAAAGAAGAGCTCCTTATAGCACACCCCCTTCATTTATATAAAAGTGGCCACTGGAGCCAATATCAGAAGGACTTATTCGATCGTCAACTCCGTCAGCCATTTAAGCAGGTGTTCCGTGAGTTGTATCTTCTAAATGCGGATGAGCAGGCTCAGGGAACGATATCTCGCAGATATGCCGGACATCAAGTACAGCCGAGTAAAACGGTTTCCTTACTTAAAGGCCGGCAGTGGACAGTTAGTTATGAAGAGGGACTACAGAAGGTTTATTATGCAGAGAATCTGATCGCGAATCTTTATGCGATGGCAGATTGGTTCTCTCCTTCGGAGAACGAAGCGCCCACTCTTGAGACGGTTCAATTCTTTGATAGGAACACCTATAAGAGCGTTGCCTTAGATAAGGTTCCTCCTATACTATTCTCAGAGGTGATGCGAGACGTAGATTTAGTCGTGAGTGTAGCGCATGTCGGCGGTGTGGATCCAGAAGCCAGCCTGACAACGATAGAGATGCGAAGCATGATCGTCACAGAGTCACTTCGCCTCATGAAGATTGATAATGTTCGTTTAGAAGGTAATTATGCTCGAATTGAAGGTACACTTGGTGAGTATGGTGTACATCTAGGAAGCGGTATGGTCTACAGACAAGCTACAGGTGCCATGCATATCATTCCTGTACATTCACAACATAGAGGTCGTATATTCCTGCCCTTCATGGATGAAGATCCGAAGACAGCGGAAATTCTGTCGAAAATCGTGATGTTGGCTGAGGATAAGAAGATTAAAGATCCACAGATTCTAATGCAATTGCAATCATAGGTGATGTTACGAGATATGAGGGAATGAAGAAAGAAGGCATAATCTGCCTTCTTTTTGTTTTTTTGCGCCTAGCATATGCGCTATCTCTAGGGTTCAAGTACCGAATGGCGAAGACAGTAATAGCCATAGCTTAAGGCAAGGGAGTTCACCGTGAGGTGGAATCTGAAGGAAGCCTGTGGGAGAAATGTTGGGAAATATTTGTAGAATAAAGGGGTTTATTAGTGGATTGTGGAATAAGTCTTATGAACTATTATTGTTGAAGTTATAAATAATTTACGTTTATTAAGAAAGGACATGTCCATTGAACTCTGAAATCTCTCAAATTCTCAACCAAAATTTATTAGCTCCATTCATTTTTATAGTCATGTGCAGCCTGGTATTTATTACTGTTTCGGCTGTGCTGTATAACCTTTTTTTAAGACGATGGATATCAGAGAAGCTTGCGATTATAGCTATATTCGCGGGAATTGCCTATATACTAATTACTTGTGTAAAGAATTATGAAAGGGTAAAAGACTTAGTTGCTTCTTGGAACGTGACTACTATGAGTATAGTCTTGATTTCTTTTATCGTATTAATAGGCGTGGTTGCCCGTCTGATTCCTACTAAAAAGAAACGTGAAATAAAGGAAACGAAGCGTAAATCAATCAGCAATAAAAAATCCGAAAGACCACGCTCTTTGCAAAGCAGGCCGGATGAAGAAATTTTAAATAGTCCATTTGAACATTTGTCAGGAACCGAATTCGAGAGATTACTTGCCCTCTATTTCCGCGATCAAGGATATATAGTGCATGAAGTTGGTATCGGTGGTAATGATGGTGGTGTCGATCTTGTCATCATTGATAAGAGCGGCGAGAAAACTGCGGTACAAGCCAAATGTTATGCTGAACATAACCTGGTGGGAGTACAGGTCGTGCGTGAACTGGTCGGAGCGAAGCGAAACCATGATTGTATTCTAACTCTTCTTATTACAACATCGGACCTAACCGGGCCAGCTAAAAAAGAAGCAGAGCAGTTTAAAGTTGATTATTGGCATGGCGGAATAGTTGAACAGAAATTAAACGTATGGGGAAAATGGAAACCAGAAAATAAGAAATCAAAGCAAGCCAGGATATCCGCGCCTTCACAAATAAAAATAGCCCAAAAGCAAGTAGCTGCGTCAACAGATATTACATGCTCTTGTGGAGCACCAATGATCAAACGAGTGAGTAAAGATGGAAAGCCGTTTATAGGCTGCACAACCTTCCCCAAATGTAGGCAAACGAGATCAATATAGAAATAAAGTTAAATAACAGTTTGGAGCGAAACGATATGACACTTCCAGCAGAGCTTGCTTCCATATTTCGTAGCAGACAAAAATCTTATAAAATGGTTTTAATTCTCTCGATTCTTAATGAGTATAAAGATACTCTTACACAAATATTACCGCTCAACCAAGTAGCTGAGCGGTTTTTGTCATTTTACCAGAGTAGTGAAAGTAATGGTGCATTAGTAGATTCTCCTCCGAGCGGTATTGCGAATAACTGGGGTGACTTTACATTATCGCAAACCAAGACATTACTCAAAACACCCATCGACGCGTTATCCTCTATTCTCGAAGCTACTAATGAAACCATAACGTTCAAGCAAGATATATGGTCCGCATTAAATGAAGATAATCTAAAGGAATTAAGCGAATTTGCTAGCACTGAATTAACTAATTATAATCAACAATTAAGTTCAGCATCGAGTTTTTCCCTACAAGAGTCCTTGTCTCACATACTGAATAATTACGTAGAGGCGAAATCGCAGACCTTTGCAAACCATTCACTAGGAAAGCTGTTTAGACAGTCTTTACCTGAATATCTCAAAGCATTACTTTTCATGGAGGGTGACTACAAAGTTCAGGGCTCAATTGGACAAGGAAACTGGGCGAATAATCCTTGGATAGCTATTCTAGATAAGCGTATATCCTCAACCACTCAGCAGGGTGAATATGTCGTATTTTTGTTTGCGGAAGATATGAGTACGGTTTATTTAACGCTAGCCCAAGGTGTTACAGTTCCTCTAAGAGAAAGAGGAAGAAGAGAGGGTTATCTTTATTTGGAGCAAAAGGTTCAGGAGATACGAGAGCTCCTGCCACTTCATAATTTGCAGAAGAATGCTGATATTCAGTTAACTTCTAGCGGATTAGGCAGGGACTATCAGGTTTCCACAGTAGCCTATGTTCGTTATGACCGAGGCCGGATACCTGATGATGATCAATTGCTTGGTGACCTAAAAAATATGATGGAAAATTATAAGCTATATGCAGATCTTGTTTCAGAACAGCATCAGCAGCCTAAACTTCCTATTTTTAAATACACAATGGCTCATCTTTACCTAGGTCAGGGCATTATATCTTACTTAGCCAATAACGACGCACGATCTATCCCCATCGAAGAGTTGATCTCTAATCAGTCAATCGTACTTAAATCTGGCGATGATGTTAAAAACCCGAAGGAACGAATTCGCCATGTGGGAAGAGCGTTGCAAGAGCTCGGGCAGCTTACCATCGAGGATGGTCTATTTTCTTTAACTTCTCAAGGAATTACTTATTCTCAAGCCTTTGATCAAAATATATGGCGATTAAGTGTAGAGCAGGTTCAGATTTTAAAACAATACTTATCTATTGAAAGAAGTGAAGCTTCAACCAACCTCGCTCAAGTAATTAACATGGCAGTCTCATTGGCCCAAGAGCTAGAAGCATTTTCGCTCGAACAATTTAACACAGAATTTATTTCAGCGATGGGTCGAGATGAAGATTGGGGAATTGTCACGCAAGAGAACAGATCTCGATTTATGCTTAATTGGCTAGAAGAGCTCCACTATGTAAGGAAGTCCGAAGATCAGTATGTTTTCCAAGTAGATGAGGAGGTTGAGCCTTTGAATACGTTAACGGTATCGGAGCAGGTAAACTATATCAAAACTTACATACAAAACAAAGGCTTTCACTATCCGAGTGACTTGATTGAAAACATATATTTATCTCTCAAAACAAAGCCTTTTGTTATCCTAGCGGGTGTCTCTGGAACAGGGAAGACAAAGCTAGTTAAACTGTTTGCTGAAGCGCTTGGTGCGCTAAGCCATAATCATCAATTTACTTTAATCCCAGTACGTCCCGATTGGAGTGATCCATCCGATCTTTTAGGGTACAAGGATTTGACTGGTGCTTTTCGTCCGGGGAGATTAGCTGAGGTTTTGGTCGAGGCATCTAAAACAAGCAATCGACAAAAGCCGTATTTTATCTGTTTAGATGAAATGAACCTTGCTAGGGTGGAGCATTATTTCAGTGACCTACTTAGTATTATTGAAACGCAGGAGTGGCAGAACGGACGTATCACTACAGTACCGCTCATTCATAATGATAATTTGGCAGTCGAGGATCGCACGATCTATGGAAACCTTTCACTACCGGACAATGTTTATTTATTCGGCACTGTAAATATGGACGAGACTACTCACCCATTTAGCAAAAAGGTGCTTGATCGCGCTAATACTATTGAATTCAATTATATTAATTTAGAGCAGTTCCCTGACCATGTTGGAGCAACAACGGAGCTCTCTGCTGCACAGACTACAAATACTTTTTTAAGAAGTGAGTACTTGCAGCTTATCGATGCATATGGGGATTACGAGGATCTTATTAAGAAAGTAACAGCGAAGCTGGTCAAAATAAACAGCATAATGGAGCAGATTCATTCCCATGTAGGCTTCCGTATAAGGGATGCAGTTTGTTTTTATATGATATATAACGAACGTTTTGGACTGCTCGGCGAGGACGATGCATTTGATCTACAGCTATTGCAGAAAATATTGCCCCGCATCCAAGGAAGCAGTTCTTCCGTTAAGCGAGTGCTGCTTCAGCTTATGCAAGAAGCTTTGGGTAAATCCATATCAATCAATGATTTGATGGATGATGCATCTGATTTATATATGAGGTGGAGTGCGAGTGAGCAGGATCAGACGGTAAAATACCAGCTTAGTGCTCGGAAAATTGCTTTCATGCTGCGGAGGTTAGAGGAAGATGGCTTCACCTCCTACTGGCTCTCTTAATCATAGTGTCGAGTTGCTCAGAATAGAGACTAACCTATTTAATTTATACATACAGGGAAAGCCATTTCATCCTACTGTGGACACCTTACAGCTACACCGAACAAATGATAATGAGCTTATGCAAGCTCAATTACAAGTATCTGCACCATCGACAGCGCTCACTATAGAAAGGATTTCTTTGTTTCAACCAGAAACGAGGCAGTTATCGGAATGGCAGACAGGAATACCGAGCTATCCACTTTTTTATGAGACACAAGCTTATGAAATCGTAATAGAGAAAAAGCAGGACATTCCGCTCACCTTTTACCATGAGAATGTTTATTTAAGGCAAGCTGTTAAGCCGCTCGGTAGTATGATATTGTCTGGCATGCTGAATTTTCAGAATGAGGTTGGGCTTACGGACGTTGAGCTGAGGTTGAATGGGCAGACCATTTTACAGCTTCAACTTGAGATATTTCCTGTGAAAATGGACTACAAAAACGATTATCAAATGATATTAAATGATGTGAATCAACAGATCTATAATTTATCCTTTGATTTTCTACGTAAGACATATAACTTGACTGGACTAAAGGAAACCCGTCATCAGAGCTTAACGGAGTTCTTCACCATTCTTCAGCATGTTTTTGTTCAACTGGTGCAGGCGGTGGAGAGAATCAACAGCGCACCTCATTCTAAGCATCAAGTGGTCAATCGTGTTGTAGAGTCTGCTCGTGTCAAGAAGACAGGTAGGGAGAATATTTCATTTCTTACGAAACGTCCTCATTTACTCGTACAGGATAAAAAGCTTGGTTTCATCCCTGTAAACGATCAACTTTATTATCCAAGCCATGCCATTGAGACGAAGCGGCAGGTAGATTATGACACGAATGAGAATCGTTTTATTGGCTGGGTGTTGCGACGAATTGCTAAGAAGCTTAAGGAATTAAAGGCTAGACTAATTGAAAAAGGCCGTCTTCAAGACCCGATGCTAGCGCGTAAGCTTAATGATATGCAAGCACAGCTTCAAAGACTTTTGCGGCTGGATTTTTTAAACGTTCCGGATATGCGCCAGCTTTCCGTATCGCTGGTGCTTCAGATGGCACCGGGCTATAGAGAGGTTTATCGCAACTACCTGATGCTAATGAAGGGCTTATCTATCCAGAGTGATCTTTTTCGATTATCTATGAAGGATTTGGCACAGCTCTATGAGTACTGGTGCTTTCTCAAAATTCACGACCTGCTTAGTCAAAAGTATGAGCTGCTGAAGCAAGACATTATTAAAGTGAACCGCACCGGCATTTTCGTTACGCTGGATAAAACACAGAAGGCAAAAATGGTATATCGCAATCCAGTAAACGGTGAACGATTTACGCTCTATTACAACACTCTACCGTCTGGTGAGCAAACGCCCACTATTTCACAAAGGCCTGACAATGTACTTACGCTTAAGAAAAATGATTCGGATGCGGAATATAAGTATATTTTCGACGCGAAGTATCGACTGAATCCAGCGTATGAGGGTACTCCATACCGAAGAGACTATAAGCTGCCGGGACCAGAGGAGTCAGACATTAATACCATGCATCGTTATCGTGACGCCATTGTATACTCGGAAGGAAGCGGGAGAGAACTAGAGCGCAGTATGTTCGGAGCTTATGTATTATTTCCCTATCATGACGAAGAGCAATATCGCGAGCATAAATTTTATAAGAGTATTGAACTAATAAACGTCGGAGC
>NZ_JBFUHJ010000043.1:0-29091 GCF_056402455.1 Paenibacillus sp. P4_A7
GAGTCTCGCCGAGTCTCGCCGGGAGACATTGCAGATCGCTTTCATGAGGAATTTGCTGAATGCTTTAAGCAATTAGGTTTTACTTATGATTTGTACACACGTACGGACCAAGTTTTCCATCATCAGGTTGTTCAAGAATTGTTTTTGATTCTAATGGAACAAGGTTATTTATACAAAAAAACAATGCAGCAGACCTATTGTGAAACAGATCATCAATTTTTACCTGATCGATATGTAGAGGGGATTTGCCCTGTTTGTGGCAAACGTGCACGGGGTGATCAATGTGATTATTGCTCGACATTATTAGATCCAGCAGATTTAACGGACAAAACTTGCAAGATTTGTGGGAATCCTCCAATCGAGCGTCCGACTGAGCATTATTACCTAGAACTCTCTAGATTCCAAGATGAATTAACCGAATATTCAAATCAATCTCGAGGATGGAAAGAAAATGCTGTCCAGTTGACGGGACGATATCTCAAAGAGGGACTTCAAGATCGTGCGGTAACTAGGGATTTATCTTGGGGTGTCGATGTTCCGGTTAAAGGATTCGAAGATAAAAAAATATATGTTTGGATCGAAGCGGTAAGCGGTTATTTATCAGCTAGCAAGCAGTGGGCTGCTGAGAAAGGTGGCAGTTGGGAATCTTTTTGGCTAAAGGAAAAGGAAGAAATAATCGCTTATTATGTACATGGCAAAGATAATATACCTTTCCATACAGTCGTTTGGCCAGCATTGCTCATGGGTGTAGGTGACCTCCATTTGCCAGATCGAATTATTTCATGTGAATATATGACCTTAGAAGGGAAAAAGTTCTCGACTAGTAATAATTGGGCTGTTTGGGTACCGGACATTATGAGTCGTTATCAGCCTGATTCTATTCGTTATTTTCTAATTGCAAACGGTCCTGAGAAACGGGATACCGACTTTTCATGGAGAGAGTTCATCCATAGCCACAATGGGGAATTGCTTGGCGCGTTTGGTAATTTTGTTAATCGTACGTTGGCGTTTATCGACAAATCTTTTGGAGGACGCGTTCCTGAAGGTAATCTTAGTGATGAATGGAACAGAACAATAGGGGATTTGTATTTAGAGTCTGGTACATTAATAGAAGAAGGACATCTAAAGGAAGCCATTGAACTGATTTTTACTAACGTTCGCCGAGCAAACAAATTCTTTGATGAACAAAAGCCGTGGGTACAGATTAAAGAAAATCGCGATGAGTGTGGATACACTCTTCATACATGTGTGCAAATAATAGTGAATTTTTCAAATTTATTGGACCCGTTTATTCCCTTCTCCTGTGAAAAAATTAGAAAATTCCTAACACTTGAAAAACCAATTTGGAAGTTGACTCTTGTTCCAGCTAACCTACAAATCCGAGACCTAGAGCTGTTGTTCCAGCGTATTGATAGTAGTCGAATTGAAGAAGAAACAAGTTTGTTAGAGCAACGGAAATTGTAGTCGGTCCGAACATGAAGGGTTATACGGAGGAGTTTGCTATGTGAAAACTTCTCTTAATAGTTATAAAGTGATTTCATAATTGAAAAAGGAAGTATTTGATTATTATCGAATTACTAATTAATTACAAAAGAAGGAGGGACAAAATATGCCTATAGTCACGGATGCCAAAGGTAACATTTTTCTAGAGTTCTTTCCGATTGAAGAGGATGAAATTGAAAATTTCTCACTGGATGCGCCTTTAACGCATTCTTTAATTGTTGTCACTTGTCAAGACAAGTATCTATTCATGCTAAACAAATGGAGAAAAAGTTGGGAATTGCCTGGTGGAGTAATTGAGGAGGGGGAATCTACTAGGGAGTGCGTGATTAGAGAGCTTTTAGAAGAAACCAACCAAACTGCTCATCATGTTGTGTTCAAGGGATTAATGAAATTTGATCTACAGCCAGGTTTTCATGGACCAAAAAGAATGGAGTATGGCGCTCTATTTTCTGGTCAATTGGATGATATCGTAGATTTTTTAGAAAATGATGAGGCGGAAATGATGATTTTATGGGATGGTATTTCGGATATAGGGCTAATAGCAGAGATCGATAAAAAATTAATCGAGTTTGTTTAAAACGTTAGTATTAAATTTAATTTGGAAATTCATTTAATGAGGAACCATAGGTACATGGTTCCCCATACAACTAATAGCAGAAAAATGCGTTAAGTAAGTATAGGTTTTATTTCCAATATTCCCAGTTCAACTGATGTCTCTATATAACCCACTATCTGTTCAAACGTAAATACATTAAGTTTTTCATTGATTGCTTCCTTTTCGTACTCCATATCGTCTAATACAAAAGGTATGAATTCTTCAACATCCTTGGTCTTAACCTCTTACAAATCAAAAATTGTAGGAAGATAACTGAGAACTTTTTTTCAATTCATCTTTATAATCAAACCCCTCCTCGTCATTAGAAAAAGATAAACAGTCTCCGATAATGATGCCACGAAAGTTTACAGCGCGTGCAACATACATCTGCTGGTCAATGTCTATCCCGACAACTAAATGCTGAGCAGCAACCCCATCGTACCGAGGCCCTCGTTTTTTTGCAAAGACCAAATTAGTCGTTTCACAGGAATTCTAACGGAAACTTTTTTTCATTATTAGGCTGCCGACTCGGATCGGCGGCCTTATTTCTTAACTCCATCTTTTTTGCTGCTCAGTCGCTAGCTAAAGCCGCATCAACACTCCGTACTTGTTCATATCCGGTTGCCATGAGGAATGTCAAGGTGCGAACCTAGCTTTTTGAACCACAAATTAGAAATCGTACTCAACTTCCTAAAATAACGACACAAAATAAAAAAACGGCAGCATATTTCTTGGTAAGAGCTTTCCTTATACTTGACATATAAACCAAAGATGGGGGGAGCAAAGAAAGTGACTTACAATAAATGGGATAGCCTGCGTACTGGGTTTCAGAATCCATCGACAGAATTCCGGTCGATCCCATTCTGGGCATGGAACGATAAGCTTGAAGTCGGCGAACTGGTCAGACAGGCGGAAGAAATGAAAAGCCATGGTATGGGCGGGTTTTTCATGCATTCCCGGGAAGGACTTGAAACCGAGTATATGGGCGAGGATTGGATATCCTGCGTAGCGGTTGTGGTTGAAGCGGCGAAGAGAATGGGTATGCATGCCTGGTTATACGATGAAGACCGTTTTCCATCAGGTGGGGCTGGAGGCCTGGTGTGTCGGCAAGGTGGCGATCCTTTTCGCGCGAAGGCTATCACGCTCGAAGTATATCAGGATGCTATACCTCAGGAAGACGATGTACTGGCGATCTTCTCTGCCAGTATCGAAGGAAGCGTGCTAAGACAGGTGTGCCGGATCAACGAGTTGCCTTTGGAAACGGAGGGGACATTCCTCGTTTTCAGGTGCTTGGTGTCAGGCGGATGCGAATGGTTTAACGGAGAAGCGCCCGTCGACAATTTGAATCCGGCTGCTGTGACCGCTTTTATCGAATCGACCTATGAACCGTATAGGAAGCGTTTTGGGGAAGAATTCGGTCGCGTTATTCCAGGTATATTTACCGATGAGCCAAGCATTGCGGACTTCCACTCGGTATACCCAGAAGGCAGGACATGGCTGCCATGGACGGACGGGTTCCCCGAGCTGTTCCTGGAGAGGAGGGGCTACGATATCTTGGACGCGCTGCCGTATTTGTTTTTTTACGACGAACCTGCAGCAAAGATCAGGCACGATTATTGGCGAACGATCGCCGAAAGGTTCAGTGAAGCTTACTCACGCCAGATCGGGGAGTGGTGCGGGAACAACGGGCTTGCTTTCACTGGCCATTACTTGGCAGAGCATAATTTAGGCATTTCGATTCGTATGAATGGTGCAGTTATGCCGCACTATCGATATCAGCAGATTCCTGGTATCGATCTGCTTGAGGAAAAGACTGAGGAATGGCTAACGGTCAAGCAGTGTACTAGCGTGGCCAATCAGTACCGCAGGGAGCATGTTCTGTCAGAAATGTACGGCTGCAGCGGCTGGGATTTTACGTTCGAAGGGCAGAAATGGGTGGGTGACTGGCAGTTTGTTTTGGGCGTCTCRCTCCGTTGTCAGCACTTGTCTCTCTATAGCCTTACAGGCTGTAGAAAACGTGATTTCCCGCCAAACTTCAACGACTCATCGCCATGGTGGAAATACAATCAGGTGACAGAGGATTATTTTTCGCGCCTTTCGTCCGTATTAAGCGGAGGGGCTGCCGTACGCGACATTTTGGTCGTTCACCCGGCATCGAGCTTATGGACGTCGGTTGGTTCGGATCCATACCGCTATTTGGAATGGATGGATCCGAGTCTGCAGAAAGCCAACGAATATGAGGTTAACTTCGTCACCTTCATAAAAGAGTTATTAAACCAGCATTTTGATTTTGACTTCGGTGACGAGCTCATTATGGCGGATGATGCTTTCATTCTCGAAAGTCAGCTGTTCGTCAAGCACGCCGGCTACCAGATAGTTGTGCTTCCCATGCTTTCCAATCTGGTCGATTCTACGCTGTCTTTGTTGATTAGTTTTCTGGATGCTGGAGGGACGGTGATTGCGGTAGAGCCCCTCCCGTTTCGTATAAATGGAGAGCGATCGGAAAGGCTGGGCATTTTATCGGAGCATGCGAATTTTCGTTCTGTCGGTACGATACGCGAATGTGTATTGGCACTTGAAACGATCCAGGAACGCAGCGTATCGCTACGCGGTCCGCATGGCTTCGAAATACCGGAGTTACTGTATCTGCTCAAGGAGCATGACAATTGCCATGCCTTGTTCATCGTCAATCATGACCGTACTCGTGGATACGAAGCTGAAATCATCCTACAGATGGACGGCGACGTGGAGGAATGGGATCCGTTAACCGGCAACCATGCGAGGGTCGGGGTGAATCGAACGGACGGCAATATCCGTTTCTTGGCCACGTTTGGACCTGCCGCTTCGCGTCTTTATATAGTCCGTCGGGAAACTGCACCGATGCTGGCTGAGGCGAGATTTTCCCATCGGCTGCCATATGAGCAGCAAATGGCACTCTTTACGCTGCCCAATTTATGTGCGTTTGACCGGACGATGCCTAATGCGCTGCTTTTGGATTTCTGCACCTATCGGGTCGGAGAGGAAGAACCGAGCGGGGAGTTACAAGTATGGCAAGCACAGAAGAAGATACGCGAACGTTTCGGGATGCGGGAGAACCATTATAACGGCCAGTCCCAAAGGTACCGCTGGGCCGACGTTGCACATCCGCATGATGGAATACCCGTCGAATGGGTATTCTCATTTGAGGTCGATGAAATACCGAATGGGGACGTATGGCTAGCGCTTGACGGCTACCAACCCTTACATATCCACTTGAACGGCGACCTTGTAGAATATCGTCAGGACGGTTGGTTCATTGACCGGAAATGGCCTCGAATCCTTCTTCCGCGGCTGAAGAAGGGGAGAAACGAATTGTCGCTGCTTGGACCATACCGGAATCGGGACGAGATGGAAAACGTATTTGTAATCGGCGATTTTGCGGTCAACCGGTATAGGCGAATTCTCCATGAACCGGAACAATTGTCGGTCGGTGATTGGACGCTGCAAGGGTATTTGCATTATCCCGGAAATATGATGTATCGGTACGACTTTGTAAACAGCGTTGAATTGATTGAGCAAGCAAAAGGTTGCCGGGTCATACTAGAGCTCGGGAATTGGGAGGCTGTTACAGTAGAAGTAAGAATCAATGGCCGATGCGCAGGACATATTCCATGGCGTTCAGCGGACGGCATCGACATAACCGAATATCTGCTACCTGGAATGAACGAGATCGAAATCGAGTTGGCTGGCAGTCTCCGAAATTTACTTGGCCCCTTCCATCAGATCGGCACGCACAATCCATGGGTGGACTGGACGTTCTTTCAGCGCGAAGGGAGCCGTGACGATCCAGGCTATTTTGTAAAGCCCTATGGTCTGATGCTTCCTGTCAATTTGTTTGTTAGAAACGGTTAAGCATCAATATATTCCTATAGCAGGAAGTGGATTGATTACGAAGCATTCGAATACGCCTGTATCAGGCACAAAGGAAGGCGGATTAACATGACTGGAAGGAATGACAGGCGGGTTAAAGAAAATAACAACCGGCATCAAGAAGATTGTGTGCAATATATTTATCGTCCCGGCTGGACGCTGCTGGAAAATGAATCGCTTTGGAACGAAGCTCTCGATTTCGCCGAAAAGACAGGTGCCGACGCTATTATGGCTTTCAACGCGCACGGTGAAATGCCGCCGCACCCGCCGCTTGAAGAACTGCCGCAGAGAGTGGCACTGCTTGGGGAACGCTTTGCCGAAGTTCGCAGACGCGGTATGATACCGATGCTTAATTTTTTTGTAACGCTAGGCCACGGTGAAGCGAAGCCTGCCGCCGGAATGGGACATTTTCAACCAATAGTAGACGGGTTCGGCAAAGCTGTGCAGGGCTGTGCCTGTCCACTTGATCCATTATTCCAACAATATATAGTCCAGTCGTTCAGTCTATACGCCGAGGGATTGGACGTCGAGTCGATATGGATAGATGATGATTTTCGGCTATATGGACGAGAAGGTGCGGAAACTCTGCAATGCTTCTGCCCCCTTCATCTTGAACAGTTTGCGCGCCAAGCCGGCCAAAGCTATGGACGCGAAGAACTGATCGGTCTGCTGCTAAACCATCGAGACCCTCAACGTGATATCCGACGCCAATGGTTCGAAGTCCAAGGCGAGTCCCTCGTCGGTTTGGCAAAGCTACTGCAAGGAGCCGTTAAGGACGCAAATCCGGATATTGCACTGGGGATCATGATACCCCCAGTATTCTATAACTATTTCAGTGGCAGGAAACTGAATGAGGAGCTTCAAGCACTACAAGGCGACGGTCGAGTTCCGTGGCTGCGCACAGGAGGCGGATTTTATCGCGACGAGCGGCCGCTTGACCTGCTTGATAAGGTGATTCAGGTTGCTGATCCACTACCCGCCATGTTGACGGTACCTGTACGTCTTTGCAGTGAAATCGAAAACTATCCATTCGTGCCCGGATTGAAATCGGCGCAAGTGCTTGCCCTCGAAATGTATTTGAACACAATTTCTACTAATGGGCTGCTGACGCTTAGTATCCATGACAGCTTTCTTGGTTTGCATGACATATCCGGCAATGTCGCCATGACGGTGCCGTCGGTCAAGCCCTACTTGCGTCAAGTAGCGCGAACCGCTTCCGGCAAACGGCGACGCGGCGCCTCTATGCCGTTTCCACCTAACTTGGCGGAGTTCGGGGAACTCGGATCCGAGTTGCTCATCCCGCAGTGGAATCATAATCTGGCGAGACTCGGCATCCCTCAGGCTCCAACTGACGCATCTCCCGTTATTCTGACCGGAAGTGTTCCTGAACTGTATAGCAAAGGAGATCTTCGAGAAATGCTTGAGCGAGGAGCCATACTTGCCCCTGAAGCATACATTCGGTTGCAAGAGCTGGGGCTACTTCGCGATTGTCCGATTCGTGTCACAAAGGAACCGTTCAAGTCAAAGGTTCAGACGGAGCGTATTTTGACCGATAGGGCTCCCGAATGGTTGCGTGGGAAAAATCTGGCCGTTCGTTGGCATGTCAGCTACCAAACCGGTTATACCGTTCAAGCTATGGAAGGAGCGGAAATGTGGTCCTGTCTATACGATACTGAAGGCGTGGCGCTTTCGAGCGGCGTAGCGGTGGCGGAATTTCCATACCGCGTGGCGGTTATGACGCATATGGGACTGCCGATGAAAGAAAGGGGCAGGCAATGGCTTATGCAGCAGGTAATCGCATTTCTCTCTCAGGGAGATTGTCCTGCGATGATCGAAAACGTGCTCGAGATGTACCCGATTTGGTGGGAAGGATGCGGCGATGCGGGGGATGAAGCAATGATGGGCTTATGTCACTTTGCCATGGAGCGATATTCCACGGTTGATATATGGCTGCCCGGCGAGCGGAGCATGCGGGTATTGGAAAGGCTGGAACGAAACGGGGAGTGGACGGCTGCATCCTGTACGATATCCGCACACGCAGGCGGCGGGCAGCGCATTACATTGACCGAAGCAAGCGTACCTGAACCTCTATCGTATGAAACGTTCCGCATTCGGTGGTAACGAACGATAATAATTTCATAATTTGTTGAACCCACCCTCAGACGATCTTAACCTGACGCGTGGGTTTTATCATTCGCTTTCTGCACACCGGAACTGGTGTTATACTTTTTTTTGTAAACGATTTCTTGAGAGACGGCCGGTGAAGATAAGGTGGGGAATTCGATATTTAAGAGCTGTTGTTTTCCTAGCTGCTGATGGTAGTGAGCATTTCGGTACTGATCGGTGACTCAAGAACAACTATACACACGAGAAATCCATCGAACTGCCCGTGTATCAATAGAAAATTCGCTACTTGAAGGACGACCAATACGCATTGGTCAGAGCAGACGAATTGCTGCTACCCGATTCTTCCAATAATTTGAAATACAATCGGCTCGCAAAAGCGAACGTCATTTTTCTTATCAAAAAAATATCTTCCTATCCCGGGAATGAAGTGATCGTAATAAGCTTCTTGTCGACCTCTTCGATCATGTTTTAAAAAATACAGTTCGCCTGAAAGCAACGGACGAACCAGCCCTCCGAACAATCCCTTACAAACAAAGAGTCGAATTACCGTCTCAATTTATCTATTCGTTAAAACTCGGCTATAAGCTATTCCTTTATTATACATGTATTGTCATCGTACCCATGCTTGTTCTCAACGTACTCTTGTATCATAAAATGGTGGTCATCAAGGAGAATAAGCTGGAGAAGTTGTTTCGTCAGCCGCTTGCGCTGGCTGCATCCCGCATCGAAATGCTAATGAATCGTCATATTGGAAAATCGTTTCGTCTAACGATAAGCAACATTTCGGCACAGCACGTAACGAAATACCGCGGTATCGATTTCGGATAATATGCTTACGGCCGTCAAGGAACTCAGCTACGACGACTGGGGCGTGCAAGCGATCATTCCAGCCGACATGCTGATGAGTTCGAAGAAAGACCTCATCACCTATAATCTGTTCGTTTTGCTGATTATGCTGCTTGTAACCGTCATTATCTGCATCCGTCGTCAGTACTGTTTGTACGCCCGATTTACGCGCTTATTCAAGCAATGATGAAGGTTAAGGGCGGCGCTCCTATTTATCCCTTTATCGCAATAACCAAAAAAAAGACACATAATATAAAAACTGCTGCATATTTCCCTGAGCAAGCATTCCTTATACTCTTTCTATAGACAATGGTCTAAAAAAAGAAAAGGGGGGCGTGGGTTGTAACCAAGCATTTTGACAAACTGTTTATAGATCCGTATTTCCGAAAGGTAACTTGAAATACGTTGAAAATCAGTCTGCTCAGACTCTTGTTAATTCAAAACATTTTATACGAGTTACTCATTTTGGACAACAGGGACACGATCTGCAGCTGAGATATTTAAAAGGATGCGAACAAGCTCATAGACAGCATCAAAATGTCCATCATTGTAGTAGCGACTCTGCCGATTGTCATCGTATATCCCTTCCTGCAGAAACATATTGTGAAGGGCGTACTGCTCGGTTCGATCAAACAATAACAAAATGGGGAATACGAGTGAAGAAAAAGATGTTGATTTCCGTTATCAGCGTTACCATGATGACGAGCTTGATGCTCGGCTGTTCGAAGGAAGAGAATGGCTCCGTGACGGATCCGGGCGGGGCGGTGAAGGAACCAAGCGAATCCGCAATGGCAGCACAAAAGCTGACCATGTTCGCCCATGAATTTCAAATATGGGATGGGCTGTAGAATGACAGCATTCTAAAAGAGGTAGAAAAGAAATTCAATGTTTCGATAAGCAGGCTAGGATCTCCTTGGGAAGGCTGGATGGAGAAGCTGGCGCTTAAAATCAATACGGGCGATACGCCGGACTTGTTCTTCTACCTCACTGGTCAGCCCGAATATATAAACTGGGGGGAAAACGGTATCGTACTGGATCTGGATCAGTACTTGGATAAGGCTCCAAATATGAAAAAACTGCTGGGCAACGAGCTGTACGAAAATTTAAAAGTCAATGGCCATTATTACTTTGTTCCTGTCGTTACTCAAGCAAACAATCAATCAATTTATTACCGCAAGGATTGGCTGGACAAGTTGAACCTGAAAGAGCCTACCAATATCGAGGAATTTACGGCAATGTTGAAAGCGTTTACGGAAGGCGATCCTGACGGCAATAATAAAAAGGATACCGTGGGATTGACTGGCTCCAAAATCAGGGATTGGTTTAACATCATCTTTGCCGGCTTTGGTGTGAAACCGGAATGGAACAAAAATGCGAATGGCGTCTTTGAGGCAGGGTATGCGACTGAAGCCTACAAGCATAGCGGTGCGAAAGCGGACGGTGTCATTAAGCAAATTGGTGCGGTGAACAGCAGCGCGGTAGTGGACTCGTTAACGCCTCCAGACGGACTGGGCGGAAAAGGCGGCGTATTTTCCTTCGGCGGATACTGGGGTGGCTGGAGCATTTCATCGCAGACGAAAGACAAAGAAAAGGCTGTTCAAATGCTGGATTACCTCTACAGTCCGGAAGGAAGAAACTTGACCTATTTTGGCATTGAAGGCGTCCATTATAAAAAAGACGGAGACAACATCGTGGCAAATCTGGAAAACAGGGGAAAAGAGCCGCAAAATACGTTCGATTCGATCGGCGGAGAATTATCAGGGCTATACAAGTTCGGTCAATATTTCGGCAGCTTGTACCAATTTAACGGAAACAAGCTGGAAGCGTTAAGCAACAACACGTTTAACAAAAACCGTGAAATTGCGGATAAACAGGATGTCTTTATCAACAAAAATCTGATCATGTCGGATGTCTCCAATGTAATGGACTTCCCAGTCGAGTTTGGGGAACCCAGTAAGAAAATGACCGATATTATGGAGAAGTATAAGGTTATGATCATCAGCGGCGAGATTGTGCTCGATGTCGGATGGACCCAAATGAACAGCGAGCTGAACGCAGTCGGGTACGCCAAAGCACAGCAGTATGTGAAAGAAACGATGGACAAACTGAAATGATTTTATTTGAAAGGGAGGGTAGGCGGCAAGCTCAATTCTCCCCGTTTTTGTGAAAACAAATTGATGCCAAGGAAGTGTAACGTATGGGAAAATGGATGAATTTGAACATTTATAAGCGGAAGATAATCCTGCAAGTATTTGTCTTGCTCCTGGTATTACCGCTAGGATCGACCGCTTATGCGGAAGCAAAAAGTGCGGGTGAAGAGCTGGTCTCGATACCGTCCATCCCGCAAATCTACTATGTAAGCAGCTCGGAAGGAAACGACGCCAACAGCGGTCTAAGTTCTACCGCACCTTGGAAATCATTGTCCAAAATATCTTCCGCTTCGTTCGATCCCGGAGATTCAATCCTGCTAAAGAGAGGCGATACATGGTCGGGAGAAACCCTTTATCTTAATGGCAACGGATCGTCTTCGGACTGGATCAAGTTATCAGCCTATGGTTCAGGAGAGCGACCGATTATTTCGCCATACACTTCGCCCGACGCAATTCCAGCACCGGATCCATTAAACGCCGCCAACAATGGCTTACTTTATGCCATTAAATTGAGCAATACAGCAGGGTGGAAAATTCTGGGTGTTGAAATTGCCAATTCCAGAAGCGGCATCGTGTACGTCAATGATGCGCCGGGAACCCGTGACGGTCTTTGGATCGAAGATTGCTACATTCATGACATTACGAAATGGCCGATATCACCGTATCCCGCCGCGGACAACAGGGATGCCGAGCTGCAGATAATGCCGTATTCGGTCGGAATATACACGTTCCTCCAATCGGGAGAGCGGCTGCAGAATGTAACCGTGAAGAATACCTTGATCGAACGTACGGACGGCCCACTTGAAATCAGGCATGCCGACAACCTCACGATCGATTCGATTACAGCTTTGGATTCATACAGGGAAGGGGTCCAGCTGACCGGTATCAACTACAATTATCCCGGGCCAGGGCAGCCAGAAGGCTCGCTGACTAACAGCCGCATTTTGCGTTCAGGTTTGCATGGTATGGCGTGGGGAACAGCCGGACTGCAGTTTAACGCGGTACATCATTTTGTTGCTGATGATGTTGAGGTCGGGTATACGGTTTCACCAAATTCTCCGGATGGCGTTGGAATCGATTTTGAAGGGCTGAACAAAAATGTCACCGTCAAAAACAGTTATATCCACGATAACGAAGACGAAGCCGTCATGTACTATCGGAATCCGCAGTGGTCCGGCGGCATTGATAACGTGAATACGAGTTTAATCGACAATCTGTTCGAAAATAACGGAATCAAAGATGACGGATTGCATGCGGCGTTCCTTGTCCATCAATTCAATGTGGACAATGGGGGGACGATATCCGGCAATACCATTATTAAAGCGTATCCGGATCAGAGGCTCAACATGATACTCGACCGTAACCCGAAAGCAACCGAGGCGTGGCCGTCAGGCAGTTACGATATTTTTGGAAATGTGGTGAAGCTCCCGAACGGAAATGTTATTCATAACGCATCGACGCAATTCCATGGCATTCAAGGCGAGAACGGGTGGTATTATCAACAATTTGACGGCAGCGGGTATACGGATATGCAGTGGGACACCGGCCAGGAGGTATGGCAGGGAAGCACGAATGCACTATCGATTGCAGATGATTGGCAGAGTGCTTCGAACGGTCTCGATTCCGTACGCAAATGGATTTCCCCTTCGGATGGACGTATTAGAATAACCGGTACGGCTAAGAGTGCGGCTTCTTCCTTCGAGGATGGTGTGGAAGTAAGCATTATGAAAAACGACATTCCATTATGGGGACCGTATCCGATTACAAGCGTGATGGGACTTTCCCATGATATTGAGCTTGATGTTAAAAGTGGAGATCGGTTTTACTTTGTTGTGCATGCCAAAGGCAGCCCATCCCATACGCGTACAAGCTGGAGTCCGTTTATTGAAGAAGTTGTACATCCTTCCGAAGGAAGCTGGGAGGAAGAGGCTTTGCCCGTTTATGCGGCATCGTCGGATTATTCGAGCGTTCAAGGGAACAACCAATGGCGATACGAGCAATATGACGGCGCCGTATATTCCGCTCTGGCCTGGAATACGGATTTCGGACTTTGGGAAGGAAGCGCTCCTCTCATGTACGTCGGCGACAATTGGCAGCATCCTTCCGAGAACATGGACTCCGTGAGGACTTGGGAAGCACCCGAGAACGGTACGATTGCCATCAAGGGAGCGGCGAAAAAACGCGATTTTGAATTAGGCAATGGCGTAAACGTTAGCATTTTGAAAAACGACGAGTTGATATGGTCGCGGTTGGTAACCGATTTTACCGGATCGGCGCATGACTTGGACTTGGTTGTGAATAAAGGGGACTTGATCCGCTTCGTTGTAAACTGCAATGAGGAAACCTCTTATGATCTTACCCTTTGGGACCCGTCGATAACATATTCCGGCAGCACGACGAAGAGTCCGATCATAACATTGGCTGGCGATAATCCGATGTATATTGAAATGAACGTTCCTTTTGTCGAACCGGGCTTTCAGGCGAAGGACCAATTCGAAACCGATTTGACTGCTCAAGTAAAAGTTACCGGTACCGTCCTTACTGATGCTATCGGGACGTATAACCTATTTTACAATGCGGCGGATTCCAACCATTTGGTTGCCCGAACAGTTACCCGTACGGTCTATGTTCGCGATACGACGGCGCCTTCCATTACGATAAATGCGCCTGTTAACGGAAACTACAATGATTCGGATAGTTTGCTTCCGATGTTCAGCATCTCCGATACCGGATCCGGAGTCGACCCGTCGAAAATAACCGTGATGCTTGACGGTAACCCCGTACAAGAAGGAACGATAATCAAGCTTTATGCCATGCCACTCGGTCCTCATTCTTTGACGGTAATTGCACAAGACTTTTCCGGAAATATGGGAACCGCAAGCGTAAACTTCGAGACGACGGCAAGTTTGAGCTCGCTTAAAGCGTTGGTGGCTGCATTTAGGGCTAATGGATGGATCGACAATAACGGTATTGCCAACAGTTTGACCAAGAAACTGGAGCACGGTAATTTGCAAGCGTTCCTAAATGAAGTGAAGGCGCAGAACGGCAAGCACATTAACGCTGAGGCAGCAGGTTACTTGCTGCGTGATGCGCAATCTTTACTAGACATATTGTGAAAGAGACGAGACGTAAAGGAGGGGGAGCATGACATTTTCCATCATAATAGGCTCGGAAGCTACGAAACTGGAGCGTAAAGCGGCGCAGTTGTTCGCTGAGCGATCGCATCATCGTGCCGGAATTGACATTTCTGTCCTTCAGGAAGGTGAACGATATACGGAAGGCAGAACCATCATCGCAGGAACTCCGGAAAGCTGCGCTCATATCGGAAAGCTTTGCGCGAATGGGGAAATGCACCTACCCATTGACTTGGGAGATGAAGGATTTATCATTCAGGGCGGCGCTAATAAGCCAGTTTATGTTGCCGCTCATACGCCGCATGGTGTTCTGTACGGAATAGGCAAGCTGCTTCGTCAAATCGTGTTTTCGGCCGGATCGATGCATATATCGCAAATGAATATTGTTTCTCGTCCGGACAAATCCATACGCGGTATCTATTTTGCCACACACTTCGGCAACTGGTATTGTCAAGCGGAGCTGGAAGCCGTTAGAGAATATTTGGGAGAGTTGGCCTTGTGGGGAGTCAACGAATTGCTCGTATGGTTCGACATTTCCCATTACCGCTCACTGGAGGAAGGACTGCCGATGCTTTCGCGTCTTGCACATTTCGAAGCGTTCGCACGTGACGTTGGCATGAGGGTAGGCCGAATCGCGATCGCTAACGAAGGATTTAAAGGACAGGTAGGAGCCGGACGTTCGATGCTTAGCAAAAACAGTTTCGACGAAACGGATTACCATCCACTGCGCGCTAGAGACCGCGAGTTCGGAGGATTCGACACGGATATATGTCCGTCTCAGCCTGATGGCAGAGAGATGATTTTAAGCAACAAGGAACTTTTATTCTCCCAAATGCCGCCTATCGATTCATTATGGTTATGGCCTTACGATCAAGGAGGCTGCAACTGTTCGAAGTGTACACCTTGGCCTGCTACTTTCATGGGACTGAACAGAGAAATCGCGTCGATAGGGGCACGGCACTTACCCGGCATGACGGTCAACATAAGCGCTTGGTGGTTTGATGGGCATCAGACCGGAGAGGATGATGCATTCTTCGAGTTTTTGGAGGAAGAAAGCGAGCGAGAGACGTCGTGGTTCAAATACATTTTGGCTGGGGCGGTCGAAGCGAAAAGATGGAAACAGAAAGGCAGAGTCATACCGAAGCGTCATCCTCTTGTGCTGTTTCCGGAAATCAGCATGTTCGACTGTGTGCCTTGGGGAGGAAAAGGAGGCAACCCGGCCCCGCGTCGTTTCGCCGCCGAATATGCGGAATTAAGCGATAGTATCATTGGAGCATTTCCTTATTCGGAAGGTATCTATGAAGATATGAACAAAGTGATTTGGTCGCAATTAATGTGGTATGGCGATGAGGAAATCGAACAGATCGTGCAAGAGTACTGCAGATACTACTTTGGAGCCGGGACGGAGCGGCAGGCTGAACGATTTATTTATAGGTTAGAGGACCTCATCCTAGGAGGGGAAACCGGAGAGACCGCCGAACGGTTGGTACTGCAAGCCGATGAAATTAGTGGACAAATGGAAGAATGGGCAAGGAAAGGCTGGCGCTGGAAGCTGTTGGATGCTCGCTGCCGGATCCAAGCAAGCATCGACCGGTTGTATCGGGAAGGTGAAAATGCTGAATGCATGGAACATTTCCGCACAGCATACGAAATGGTGCAGAACGAACTGAATTTGCACCGCGAAGGCGTATCGCTGCAACCTTGGATATATGCTCCATCCGATACTGCGCTGAACATTTTCATAGGGCTGGCCGATGTCGTCAACTTGACGCTGGATCAGCAGTCGAACGCCGGGGCTGCGAGCGAAAAGATATGATTCGAGGTTCACGGCGGGAAGAAAGGAGAGAGATCTTGATAATGAGACCGAATATTTTGCTAATCATGACTGATCAGCAGCGCGGCGATTGTTTGAGCATTGAAGGACATCCCGTGCTGTTGACACCTAATATGGACAGCATCGCCGCACAAGGGGTGCGTTTTGACAGGTGTTATTCGACATGTCCTGTCTGCATCCCTGCCAGACGGTCGTTATTGTCGGGACAATACCCCGATACGCACGGCATAGTCGGATATTATCAAAAAGCGGAGTGGGATGCATCGATCTCCTTGCCGACGACGCTGAAAAATGTTGGATATCACACATATTTGGTCGGGAGAAATATGCACCAATCTCCTCAGAACAAAAGATACGGTTACGATCATACCGTATGCTATCCGGATTACTGCGAATGGTTGAACGAGAGGTTATCTTACATCACCTATGAGCCTTCAGGACACTATTATGCAACTGGCGTCATGCACAACGACAGGACAGCCAGACCATGGCCTCATGATGAATCTTTGCACTATACGAACTGGACCGTAAATGAAGCGCAGCGATTTTTACAAAATCGTGATCCTTCATGTCCGTATTTCTTGACGGTCTCCTTTCTTGCACCGCATCCGCCGTTAATACCGCCTGCATTTTATATGGAACGTTATATGAGAACGGGCGTTCCGGAACCAGTGATTGGCGAATGGGCTAAAGCTCCAGTAACCGGGGGAAAGGGAAGTCCGGCCGATTCGGCCGAAGTATGCCTGTCAGGTGAAGAGTTGCTTTCATGCAGGTCCGCGTATTACGGCTTGATTAATCATATCGACGATCAACTTTCGCGTCTGCTTAAAAGCGTCGAAGCGGATGGAGCGGATAACACTATCATCATTTTTACAAGCGATCATGGCGAAATGTTGGGGGATCACTATCTCTTTCGCAAAAGCGTTCCTTACGAACCGTCGGTCCGCGTTCCATTTTTCATCTCTGCTCCGCCCCGTTACGGAATAAGGAAAGGTCAGGTCATTAGCAAACCAGTATCACTCGAAGATATCATGCCCACGATATTGGACTTGTCAGGAATAGAGATTCCGAATACGGTCGAAGGATCAAGCTTGCTTCCGTTAATGCGTGAAGAGGAGATTTCCTGGCGTTCCTACGTCCACATAGAGCATGGAGAGGGAACCGTAAGCTTTGAACCTCACCATACGTTGACGGACGGGATTGAAAAATACATTTGGTTTGTACGGAGTGGAGAAGAGCAGTTTTTCGATCTTCGAAAAGATCCGCAAGAGTGCCGGAATGCAATCGATTCCGAGCATTACAGGGAAGCTGTAGAAGGCTGGAGAAGGAAACTGATCGCAAAGCTGCGGGATCGCCCCGAACGATTTACGGATGGCGAGAGATTGATTAGCGGACGGCCTTATCCTGCTTATATCGAGCGGCACAATTAGCCTGTCCAGAGGATCTGATACAACAACATATCTACAGAAGGCGATAGCGGGAATTGGTTAGTCGGCACAGGTTGAACAAATATTATGACTTTTCATCATTTCACTTTGAAAGGATTGTTGTCAAATGTTACGAAAATTACCGTTTGCAATTGTCTTTTGTCTGACTGTGACCTGTTTGTTTCTGTTCGCCAGCCTGACTTCTGTTCACGCTTCTCCACAAACGTACTATGTCAGCAACAGTCTCGGCAATGACGCAAACGACGGCTTAAGTCCTGAAACGGCATGGAAATCTTTAGGAAAGCTTTCATCGATGACGTTTATGGCAGGCGATATGATTTTGCTCAAAAGAGGCGATACATGGACCGGTGAAAGCCTGAGCTTGAATGGAAACGATTCCAAAACAAACTGGATTAATTTATCCGCATACGGCGCAGGCGATAAACCGAAGATTACTCCTTACACATCGCAATCGGCAATTCCCGCTCCCGACCCTGCGAATGTGGCGGCGAATGGAATTCTTTATGCGATCAAGCTGCAAGATGCTGCAGGCTGGAAAATAACGGGTCTGGAAATCGGTTTCGCCAAAAGCGGAATCGTCTACTTGAATACGGCAAACGGCAGCCGCGATGGACTGTGGATCGAGGATTGCTATATCCATGACATAACCAAGTGGCCGATGACTCCTTATCCTTCCGTGGATAATCGTGCTGCCGAACTGCAGATAATGCCTTACTCGGTTGGGATTTACACATACCGTCAAGCAGGCGAACGTCTGCAGAACGTTACTGTGATAAACACGACGATCGAACGAACGGACGGTCCGCTGGAAATCAGGCATGCGGACAACGTTTTGATCGATTTACTTACCGCTACCGATTCCTATCGCGAAGGCGTCCAATTGACCGGCATAAATTACGACTATCCGGGGACCCCTGTCGGCAGCATGACCAACAGCGCCATTCTTCGGTCCGGGTTGAACGGAATGGCTTGGGGGACGGCCGGTCTTCAATTTAACGCCGTACACAACTTCACGGTAGATAATGTAGAAGTAGGCTTTACGCAGGCGCCTAATGGCGTGGACGGAGTTGGTATCGACTTTGAGGGATTAAACAAAAATGTAATGGTCAAAAACAGCCTTATTCACGATAATGCAGATGAGGCCGTGATGATTTACAGGAATCCGATATGGAGCGGCGGCGTGGAAAATTCGAATACAAGCCTGATCAATAACATATTCCGTAATAACGGCATCAACAATGACGGCAACCCTCATGCCGCCTTCATTACGCAGCAATATAATTTGACAAACGGCGGCACCATTTCAGGGAATACGATTATCAAAACAAATCGCAACCAATCGCTAAACATGGTTTTCGAGCGATCGCCGCAATACAATGAAAGCTGGCCCGCAGGAGGTTATACAATTTTAAATAATACAGTGAAGCTCCCTAACGGCAATGTCATTCATACTGCATCTACCGGTTTCAGCGGCACGCAGGGCAAGAACGGCTGGTTCTATCAGCAGTATGACGGGTCTGCTTTCAACAGTCTAACCTGGAATGATGCTACCCAGTTATGGGAAGGCAGCCCCGTGAATCTTCTTGTCGGCGAAGACTGGATGCATCCGGCTATCGGGTATAAAACAGAGCGTAATTGGACGGCTGCCACTTCCGGAAACATCCGAGTTACGGGGAATCCGAAAAAGTATGATTCAGTGCTTGGAAACGGTGTGGTCGCCAGCATATGGAAGAACGGGGTACAGCTATGGTCCCAAACGATTACAACGCTATCCGGCGTGCAGCACGACTTTCAAGTAAGCGTTAATGCAGGAGATGTCATTGCATTCGTTTTGGAGTCAAATGTCGATTCCTCTTACGACAAAACCCGTTGGAATCCGGTCATCGAAGAAATCAGACAAACCATTTACACGGCGAGTACTGATTTCAGCCAGCAGCAGGGGATGTATAGTTGGAGATACGTGCAGAACGACGGCAGCAGCGAGATGAACATGAGCTGGAATGGCGGTTCCGGCATTTGGAGCGGCTCCGTGAACAACCTTCTGATCGGAGGAGATTGGCAGCATCCGGCAATAGGCGTTCAATCGCAGCGGAAATGGATTGCGCCCACTTCGGGCACGATTCGCGTAACCGGAATTGTCAAAAAATACGATTCGGATGCAGGCAATGGAGTGATCGTCGGCATATGGAAGAATGGCACGAAGCTTTGGGGAGATGAGGCAATAACAAACTTATCAGGCGTTTCGCATGATAATACGACGATTGTGATGGCTGGCGACGCCATTTACTTCAAAGTGGATGCGAATGGTGAGCCTTCCTTCGACAAAACGTTTTGGAACCCGACGATCGAGCTCACGCCATCCTTCAACTTCGACGAGCTGATGACACCGTTTTGGACGGGGACAACCATATCGAATGAATCGGTATTGATGCTCTCTTCCGATAGCCAACAGCCGGAAGCACCGCTGTTGTTCCATCCTTCCAATGCCAACTCAATCACGGTCCGAAACGCCCAACTCACAACGACATATGCGCAAGGTGTTGATTGGTTATACGACAGCGCCGCCAATAAAATCAGGCTGCCTGCCGGTTCCACAGCTCCTTACATGAACAGAGCTGATTTGTATCCTTCGACGGCACCTACAGGCTGTTTTACAGTGAATAAGACCGGCGGGGGAAGCGTGCTGGGCTGTGAAGGATATTTTTTTCACGACCGTCAGCTCGTCATCTCATATAATCATGAGCCAAGTCAATGGTTGGGTCCCGTTCCAGCTTATCAGGGAATGAATTTACCCGAAACGACGGCCAAATTAAAGGGAGGGCAATCGATTAAAGTCACTCTCTATGGCGATAGTATTTCTGTCGGACTCAATGCAAGCGGAATTGTCGGCGCTTCACCCGGTTTACCGAACTGGGGAACGCTCGCGATGGTAAAGCTTCAAAGTAATTTCGCCTCAAACTTGACTTTCCACAATCCGTCTGTTGGCGGACAAACATCCGCCTGGGGGGCCCAGAATGTGCATACGCTCGTTTCTCAAGAGCAACCCGACCTTGTGATCATCGCCTTCGGCATGAATGACGGGAGCGGGAACGTAGCGCCATCGACCTTCAAAAATAATATCGAAGCCATCATTAACGACGTGCGCGCATCGAACCCGAATGCGGAATTCATCCTGGTGGCGCCGACGCTTGCCAATCCCGAAACGGTGTATGCCGGTAATCAAGCCGATTACAAAGCTGTTCTTCAGCAACTCACTGCCTCGGGAACGGTATTAATGGACATGACGAGCATTCATCAGACGCTGCTGAACAAGAAACGGTTTCATGATTTAACCGGCAACAACATCAATCACCCGAACGATTTTCTGGTTCGTGCATATGCTCAAGCGTTATCGTCATTATTGGTGCCGTAATTTCATATAGATTTTCCATATAGGATAGATGATTTTATCCAAATATAACTCAAGCCTTAGTTGAACAAATAGGGTTACAGTTCAGCTACGGCGGATGATCACATTCTTAATTAAGCTTTCGAGAAGGATAACTCAAGAAAAACTAGATAAAATTCAAAACAAGACGTGGGGAGCAGATACCGAATAAGGGCAGTACATATCGGCCGATGCCATTATGCGCTGCCCTTGTTTGTTTGCGTTATGAAGCAAAGTCGTTAGAAACAAGTAAATGATTCGATGAGATTCAGGTCGTACCCCGTATACATCCAGAAAAAGCCGTTCCATTGAAAGCCAGCGATGGAAGTTCTGCCTACGAAGATAGGGAAATACCAGAACTGATTGCCATTTCTAAGCCAAATGTACGTATTGCGGAACATGCATCTGCGGATGCCCCCCGGATCGACGGCGAACGCGGTAAACTGCGGCCGAGGCGGAACGAACTGCGGTGGCGGCGCAGTAGGCGCTTGAAAGCCGGAAGGTCCTTGCGGCATAGACGGGCCGGGCGGTCCCGGTTGTGGTCCGAATGGAGGTGGAGGAGGTCCTGGCGGTCCGAACGGCGGAAGTCCGCCGCCCTGCGAACCCGGCGGTCCAAACGGAGGCAAAAATGACATAGTGATTCACTCCTTATAATGGTTGTAACGATGTACTCATGATTATGAGGGCGAACGTCTATCGGCGCTGCTGGTGTATTGTATGCGGATGCTCGTTACGGAGTGATTTTTACGCTAATGCGAAGTCGATTAAAAATGTAAATAAAGATTCGTCTATGCCGGTCTGAAACTCCGAATTAAACAAACGGGACTCTAGCTCAAAAAAATGCGATGAACGGCATACGCCAAGCTAAACAAGGGGGGCGAAAGCAAGTATCCTTTCGCTCTTCAGCCATGGGGTGCTTATTAAGGAGAAGTCGTAGATAAATTCGGTGTCACGTGGCTGATTACCAAGTAGTAAGCTTTCGAAAGGGATGTTCGAAGGTCCCGTGGTAAAGAAAAAAGGTGAGAATATCCAATTAATTCACAGACAATCATGAACTCTATTACGCTATCGGGGAACGTTAGTTCAATGAAACAGCGACAGTCTAGGACTTTATTTTCTCGTCCTTGGCTGTCGCTGTTTCAATTTCTAGGTTCAGTCTAAAACTTATTTTATGGAGTCTGACGGTACGACAATTCGAAAAGTCGCGTGGAATAAAGACATCCAGTCTAATACTTTATTTTCTGCTCACATCAACTTTAATAGTGTAGCAACTGATTCTGGCGTAAGCAAAGCAACGCTCTATAACAATCCCGAGATACGTGTGCGCATTGAATCGCTTCGTCAGCAGCAAGCTCAAGTGCCGACACCAAAACAACTCAAGCAAGAGATGGATGAAAACAATAAGGACGCCATCATTGCTTCGCTAAAACGTAAGATGAAGAAGCTCGAGGAAGAAAATAAAAAGTTGCGAGAACAACTTAAGTTCTCTTATGCAGAGGTCTATAAAAAGATATGAGGAAACGTCGTTCCCTCTCCATTTGAGCACATGGAGCCGTTAGGAACGGCTTACGGGCACTGATTCTTAACAGAAAACAATAGTTCAAAACCGAAATTGACTTCCCCGTTGCAGCTCTTTGCTCTAACGGGAAGGATAATTTAGGAAACAAAGCGAATATATAGACTTCTATGAAAAGGAAATGAATCCCTTATATGAATAATTTTATTGTACGAGATTGGAGAAAGAGGTAGAAGCTCATGAATCCCATTTGTATCCGTGGTGCAAAGCTGCATAACTTAAAATCTCTCTCTATAGACATTCCAAAGGGACGGTTTGTCGTCATAACTGGCGTAAGTGGTTCAGGTAAGTCGACACTGGCGTTCGATCTCCTCTATCGGGAAGGCAGACGCAGGTACGATCGTGCAGTCGGTGTATCCCATTTTTTGGAAGAAGACGATTTCGACGAAATGACAGGTCTAGTGCCTACTGTTGCAGTAGAACAGAGGATTATTCGGCAGTCTAATCCTCGAAGCTTAGTAGGAACTCGTACTCGATTACTTAGTCTTATACAAATTGTATTTTCCTTGGCAGGAAGTTATCGCTGTATTTGCGGTGGTGAGACTGATGAACAAAGGATCTGTCACGATTGTGGTCTCATGTCAGAACCGTTACCAGCGGAGAATTTCAATTTTAACTCTCCTCTTGGAATGTGTTTGAGATGCTTCGGCTCGGGCAAAGTATCGACCTTATCGGAAGAACACGCCCTGAATGACCGGGATTTCGATAGACGGTCGGTTTTACGCGGGACGCCTGGCAAGCTAAAAGAAGGTCTGAAGCGACTGGCGAAGGCTTACGATTTCGATCCAAACGGGTCTTACTTCAACCTATCTGACAAAGCCCAAGCAGCATATCTAAATGGTGATTTATCTGTGGGGCACGAGGGATTGATGCCTTTTTTACATAGAATCAGCATAGGGGCAGAGGGAACTGCATCCTCTGTCTGCCCTTCCTGTCACGGCTCTAGAATTGGGCAAGAGGCCCGAGATGTGACTATCGGAGGTCTACATATAAGTGCATTGGCCGAAAAAACGTTAAAGGAACAAGCGTATTTTTGGGATGATGTATCCGTTCGTATAATCGATGCAGAACCCACTCTCCTTGGTGTTCTTAAGCGAATACGAATACAGATCAATCATTTGTGTGATGTGGGTTTGTCCCATCTGTCACTATACCGGCGAACGCCGACTTTAAGCGGCGGTGAACTGCAAAGGCTGTTTCTCACTGCACATCTGGAATCAGAGCTGGAAGGACTCATTTATGTCTTCGATGAGCCTACGGTCGGTTTACATGAAAGAGAGAAAAATCGGCTAATCAAGCGGTTGAAGGAATTACAAACCCAAGGGAATAGTGTAATCGTAGTTGAACATGATCTTAGCGTTATTCGGGCTGCGGACTGGATCATTGAGATCGGACCGGGCGCTGGAGAAGAAGGGGGAAGCATCGTCTACCAAGGGAACTTGGTAGGTTATTTAAATTGCATGGATTCCCTAATCGCCCCTTTTCTTGGTCGTGGTTACGGAGTGATTCCCAAAGGATTTGATGGGAAACGACACGTTTTTACTTTTACGGATACAGTGCCAAAGCTGACGATTAAACACGCTACAACCCATAATCTGAAAGATATTACCGTATCCTTTCCCTTGGGTATCATGGTGGGGGTAGCCGGGGCTTCAGGTAGCGGCAAAAGCTCCCTAATTTCCTCCACGTTAGTTCCCTTACTGGCTAAATCTTTTGGCTCTGTTATTGCTGATGGTGATCAGGACGCTGATGCGGATGACGAACAAGTGACCGCAATAGAATCAAAGCCTGCTGTGCTTGAAGGATCTAGATTTTTGAAAGGGGTATCTTTCGTCACTCAATCGCCTATTGGGCGATCAAAGACATCCACACCAGCCACTTATATTGGTATTTGGGACGGAATTCGAACACTATTCGCTAATCAGAAAGAATCCAAGGAATTGGGGCTAACCTCCGGGGATTTTTCCTTTAATTCGACTGGAGGATGTTCTGAATGTAGTGGAGAAGGGGCGATCAAGAAAGAAACGCGGGGATTTACCTTTGTATGGCCTTGTCATGTTTGCAGTGGAACTCGCTACTGTCCGGAAGTACTTGATATCACAGTTAGTGGAAAGAACATAGCAGATATATTAAAAATGTCTATAGCGGAGGCTGCGGATTTCTTCCGGAATGACCCTGGTATTTTTGGACCACTTCGGATACTAGAAAGGGTAGGAATGGGATATTTGAAGCTAGGTCAGTCAGCTACGACAATTAGTGGCGGGGAAGCTCAACGGATTAAATTGGCCAAGGAGCTAGGACGAAGCCGTACAGGGGGAATGCTGTATATACTTGATGAACCGACAATGGGGCTCAGTTGTGTGGATGTGGGACGGCTTATGGAAGTATTGAAGAACCTGGTTGATCTAGGGAATACGGTACTGGTTATTGAACACGATTTGTCGGTTTTGATGGAATGCGATTGGCTCATTGAGATGGGACCGGGTGGCGGAGATGAAGGAGGATTGGTGATTGCGGAAGGTTCACCTGAAACGCTTACACAACTTCCAAATTCTATCATCGGTTCATACTTCAGAGGAGGTGTGGACTAATGAGTATTCGTTCTAAGCCTTGGACTATCCTAACTCCTGAAGAAGGGGCAATGGATGCTTCGAAATTGGCACTTGTGGATCGTGAGATATTCGCTAAATTTCCGAATGTCTTAAGTATGTTGATAGTGCGAGACGGTTCTATTGTGTATGAGCGTTATTATCGAAGTATCGGCCCGGATGATGCGGTTTCGGTTATGTCGGTCAATAAAAGCATCTTATCAGCATTGATTGGAATCGCACTTAATAAAGGGAAACTATCTAGCCTTGATCGTCCAGTGTTGGACTTTTTTCCGGAAACGGATATTAATGATATCGATCCTAACGTATCAAACTTAACTTTGAGACATCTACTTACCATGAGTTCAGGCTTATATTATCCACGTTTAGCTGGCGACTCCCAGCCAATATGGCAGAGAACTATACTTAGTCGTAATTGGATTGAATTCAGTCTGAGGCTACCTGTACGGGATGCCATGGGGTTGCATTTTAACTACAAAAATACAGATGCTCTGTTACTAGCAGCTTGTTTGTGCCGGGCGACTGAAATGACAATAGGAGAATTGGCGCAGGAGTGGTTATTCGAACCCCTTGAATTGAGCATTGATCACTGGAAAGCAGAAGATCCTCAAAGACTTGGCATTGGAGCTTTAAATATGACTGCACGAGATATGGCAGCATTTGGCCAGCTTTATCTGCAGGGGGGGGCATGGGGAGGGCATCAACTTATTCCTCAAGAATGGATAGTAGCATCCACAAGTCCTCAAATAGGGAATTACGGTTTTTTGTGGTGGATTGAAAAAGACGGGTTTTCTGCATCCGGCGCTGGCGGTTCATTGATAAGAGTAATCCCTGAGCAGCAGATTGTGGTAGTATTCCAAACCAGGCATCTCAAGCGCTTCAAGGACCCGCGAGATATTATAGATCGCTACGTGAAAGCAGAGGTATATTAATTGCTTGAATAATAGGAAAAGCAATCTGAAATTAGATAAAAGACTGTTTTTGTTCGTTGGAAATAAAAGTATGATCAACTTGTTACTTCTCGGAAGTCAAGACCAGGCTTTATCAAGCTACCATGAAAGAATGGATTAACTTTCATGCTCTATGGTACAGCATAAGAGATGCATGAATGGCTAACAGGAAACTTTAGTTGAATAAGCAATTAAGAAAATAAGCTATTTGAACATATTGGTCATGGATAATATGTCAAACAGCTTATTTTTATTGATTTTTTTAAGATTAGCGCTTGATAAACTAAGAAAATAAAGTATTAGACTGACGATGCTTCATTAAGCTAACGGGCAGGTTTGCTCAATGAAAACTATACTAAAATGGAGATACAGGGAACCAAAAAAATAAGGTAACTAACTCGTTAGGAGATATCTTTATGTTTAAATTTGTGCTTAAAAATCCCTCGGAGATAGCACCTTGGGGGAAAGAGAATAATCTTATGATTCAATGGTTTGGATTAACTGACTCTTATTATTGGTTAGACCTTGGAGAAGGAGAGTTATTGCGTTATAGTGTTGAGTTTGTTGAGTTCTACAAATTAAATAAGAATCTACCGTACGTTGATTATCAATTCGCCCGAGTATTTTGGGACCTAAACGGTATCATCCGAACTGTTTTGAGTTCAGTCCCTGATGGGGTCTTTGATAACATTCGAACATTTGCAAATTTTGAAATATACCTTGATTCATTATCAGGCTGGTTAGAACATATATGGAGCGATAATGACGAAGATTATGATGCCATATACTTACCGGCAAGACAATGGATTGATGACAGAAAACTAGATTTTGGTTACTTAATAGGTGCTCCAAGCGTTCATCTTTTCAGGAACAATGACCAGGTTTATATAAGATGGAAAGCAGAATATCAGGATGCAAATGGCATAAATATGTGGGAAGTAACAAAGGGGGAGTGTATTGTCGAAATTGAAAAATTCATAAGTGAAATACAGCAATCTCTGAACAATTTTGCAATCGCTATGGATATTCAAGTGAAAAGTATATTAGATAATCCTATAGAAAATGTTTTCATTGATAAGAATCAGTTGCTTAAAAACCATGAGGAATTCCTTCAGGAAGTGAAGTCTTATGAAAAATTAATGTCATTTGTTTCAGACCAGACTGACTGGGAAAATGTATTGTCAACAATAAAAAAAATCAATCAGCCATTAAGCTCCCTTGGTACGATATGATTTTCTCACGAATGCTCGCTTATTCGCAGGATTTCGCCCGGTTGGTTAAAGATGAAAGACAAAGAGGGGGACTCCGTATTAGACTTCGGCAACATGAAGGCRCACGGGAATAGAGGGGGGGATATATTCGCCCCATATACTTCCATTTACTGCACGCATTCTCCACGCCGCCCTTGGAGGTTTTCACTCCCATGTCTTAACGGGTCAATGCCCTCTCATTCCTTCGTTACGCCTTTCCAAGGGGTGGAGGCCGGTCTTGCTAACGGTACGGGTCGGTGCCCTTTGGTTTAATGCATCCGGTACTCCGTGCTTTCTTTGAAATCCTGCGAATAAGCCAATCTACGTACAACGAAACGGGTTGTTTAGTTATGCTGCTTGCAAGAGAGGTAATGTTTTAAGCGGAATGTAGGCTTGTCCACTACGAGCCATCCCAACGAGTATTCTGGCCAATTTACCGCATAGTTTCATAATGGACCTCATTTTCTTCATCTTCTTGACCTGCACATTGTGTTTATGCATCGCTTGAAACTCCGAATTGTTCATGACCAAACTCATAGTGGCCATGAAGAGGAAGCGTCGTAGGCGAGATCGTCCGCGTTTGCTAATCTTCATTTGCCCCGTCCATTTGCCTGAACTGGCTTCCGCGAGGTTGAGTCCAGCATGGCGCAGCAAAGCATTTCCATGAACAAATCCGCTTAAATCCCCAGCCTCACCCAAAATACCAGCTAGTGAAATGACACTAATCCCCTTAACCGCAAGCATGGATTTTGCAAAGGGAATGCGTTCTAATACGGTTGAAATCTCCTTCTCCACGACTTCCAGTTGTCCGCAAGCAAGGTCATACTCCGCGAGCAATTGGATTAAGTGGAGCTTGTAATAATGAGTGGCTGACTGAGATCCTACAGAACGTTTGGCCAGCTCGATCAGTGCTTTTGCTTTTCTAGCACCGCTGTGCCGTTTCATGATGGTTTTCCATCCCTGAATTAGGTTCTGGGGCTGCAGCTTACTGAGCTCCGCTGGAGTAGGGAAGAGGCGAAGCGTTGCCAGGGAACCGATACATGTGATGTCCTTGAATACGTGACGTAATTCAGGGAAAACAACGTCAACCCAGCGGTGTAATTGGTTTTTGGTACTAACAAGTCGTTTGACGACGAAGTCGCGGTTAGAGAGAAGCACACGCAGATCCTCAAAGGCTTCAGGTGTCGTGCGTGTAACCGAGTAATAACCGTTCTTGACCATGTCAGCGATAACGAGTGCATCCTTCCGGTCACTCTTTGAGGGCGTATTGTCACGGTTCTCTTTGTTCTTTTTCACGAGATGCGGATTCACTAAAACGACTTCAAATTGGCGTTCTGTGAGCCACCGAGATACGTTGAGCCAGTAGTGCCCGGTTGGTTCCATCCCGACGATGGCTGTGCTTAAATTGTGGCTGGTTTGCAGTTTTTGAATCCATAGCAAGAGACTGTGAAATCCCTCCTCGTCATTCGAAAAAGATAAGTAGTCTCCGATAATGATGCCACGAAAGTTTACAGCGCGCGCAACATGCATCTGCTGGGCAATGTCGATCCCGACAACTAAATGCTGAGCAGTAATTTTTTCAATGAGCTGATTTTGTCTCGCTTGCGATTTAAACTTCATAATAGAGCGTCCTCCTGGATGATGGAATTTTTAGGGCTATGACCCGTTGCGTACTTCCATCGTACCGAGGCGCTCGTTTTTTTGCAAAGCGGAAATTTAACGCTCTACAGGAA
>NZ_JBFUHJ010000044.1:0-28708 GCF_056402455.1 Paenibacillus sp. P4_A7
GTATAGTCGCATACTCCAAGGAAATTGGCGGAATTAAGTGCGAAACCTATAATGAGGATKAAATTGAGAAAAATAGTGTGAGAGCATGCGATCCTATAGCGGCTGTCAAAATGATTGAGAAGATCGAAGCACTAGCAGCTGCCGGCGATAGCTGCGGCGGCATAGTTGAATGCCGCATTAAAGGCGTACGGCCGGGTCTCGGCGAGCCGGTATTTGACAAGCTGGATGCTGAACTGGCAAAAGCGATGCTGTCCATCGGCGCAATAAAAGGTATTGAATTTGGTGCCGGATTTGCAGCGGCTGACATGCTCGGCAGCGAACATAATGATCAAATGAGTACGGACGGATTTTTGAGTAATAATGCTGGTGGAATTGTGGGTGGAATAAGCAACGGAGAGGATATCGTTTTTAGAGTGGTCGTTAAACCGACTTCATCTATTTCTAAACCTCAGCAGACGATTAATATAGCTGGCGAGAATCAGACTATTGTCACCGAGGGGCGGCATGATCCGTCTATCTGTCCGAGAATCGTGCCAGTTATTGAAGCAATGGCGTCCGTTGTCCTAGAAGACCATTATAAACGTCAAGCTGCTATGCACGACAAATAATAGGGAGTAGGCGGTTGGATGATTACTCATTTTGCAGAGCTGCAGTTAAATACATTGTCCATCTCAAGCGTAAGGCAGTTTTACTATGAACAATTACACTTTCTAATTGCCTATGAGTCAGAACAACAAATTAGATTCCAAATGACCGAACATGCTGTTTTGTCTTTTGTAGAAGTATATGAGCCACTTGCTCCAGCACACATTGCTTTTGAAGTGCCTTATTCGAAATTCGATCAAGTGGTAGCTGCCATGAAGGCCAACCATTAGATAGTGTTATTCACTTCCGTGAGTGGCTGCAGCAGCTATTAGGGATGAAAATGGGTAAGGCCTATGATAACTTCACGTTTTCTATTGGTGGAACGGCACATGTGGTCATTTGCTCAAAGGACAGAAAATGGATCCCAATTGCCATGTACGCTTTGCCTCCTAAGATGGTTGTGACTTTTGGTGTTTCATCATCCAGATTTATTGAACATGTTAGCGCGATGATACCGGGTCAGAGAGGCTATTGGGAGGAAGACAATTTCTGTGTAGAACAGAATGGTTATAAGCTTCGGCTGCGTCTAACGACCTTTAATAAGGAGTGGCCAAAGCTACTAAACTTGCCATTATCGAGGGACGTATAGCGAAGTATGAAACGAATATATGTTTTTGTATAGTTTGGATAGGAATTGGCATGGCCTCCGGAGAATGTATTAATCGATTGGGCAGGCAAGGCGAATACTCAAATCGAGGGGGTCATGTTCTGGAAAGTTTAAAATCAGATCAAGTCATACCAAGAAGTCGACCTGAGGAGCAAGGAGTATCTTCGGTAGCGATCAGCGCATTCCTTGATGATGTGCAAATGAAGGGTTTGGAGCTGCATAGTTTGATGCTTGTTAGGTATGGTCATGTGGTAGCTGAAGGCTGGTGGGCTCCTTATGAAGCATCACTTCCGCATATGATGTTCTCACTCAGCAAGAGCTTTACATCAACAGCAATAGGTTTGGCAGTTTCCGAAGGTCTAATGACATTGGATGATGCAGTAATATCTTATTTCCCTGATGAGCTGCCTGAAGAAGTCGTTTCTAATTTAGCCGAGATGCGCATACGACACTTGTTAATGATGGGAACCGGTCATGCTGAGGATACGATGGAAACCATACTCAAAAGAGCAGATGGTGATTGGGCTAGTGCTTTCCTTAGTTGTCCGGTTGAGCATGAGCCAGGTACACATTTCGTATACAATTCGGGAGCTACATATATGCTGTCAGCGATTCTTCAAAAGGTCGCAGGGCAAACATTGCTTGCTTATTTGCAGCCCCGACTGTTTGAGCCGCTAGGTATTGCCGGAGCGAGTTGGGAATCCTGTCCGCGAGGCGTTAATACGGGTGGTTGGGGTTTGAGCATCAAGACAGAAGATATCGCGCGATTCGGAATGCTTTACTTGCAAAAAGGAGTCTGGAACAATCAGCGCATCCTATCAGAAGAGTGGATTAATGAAGCAACCTCCAAACGGATTTCGAATGGTGATGGCGGGGAGAATGATTGGGCGCAGGGGTACGGTTATCAATTTTGGTTATGCCGCCATGGCGTTTACCGGGGCGACGGTGCTTTTGGACAATATTGTATCGTAATGCCGGAGCATAACGCAGTAATAGCGATCACAAGCGGTGTTAAGGATATGCAGGCCGTTATGAACGTTGTCTGGGAGCATCTGTTACCGGCAATGAAATCAGAGCTGCTAGAATCAGCAGATGAATTGGCAGAAAGCCTAACCGTTCGCTTAAGTGAGTTATCAATTGTACAGCCTTTCATGCAGACTCATTCTTTATTAGAGGATAGCATTACCGCCAAAACATACCATATCGATGAAAATGAACAGGATTTGGATGCGTTCTCCGTACAGTTTAGTCATGGCGATGCTGTATTAGCGTTTAATAGCAAATTTGGTGAACAAGTCATTCGATTGGGCAGGGGAACATGGCATGAAGGCACTGTTCAAATTTCACCTGAACAGGAAGCAAAGGCCTTATCCTACTTCACTTGGATCAATGACCATACAGTCGAACTGACCGTCCGTTTAATAGATACACCTTTTGGCATAAAATTTGAATGTACATTCATCAATGACGATGAAATTTCCTTGAAGCAAACAACGAACGTTGCTTTCGGTCCTGTTGAATTGCTGGAGCTAAAAGGAAGAGCGTTTCAATAAGTCATTTTATGAAGTCATATTATATTTGAATAAGGGAGGGCTGTCATCTTCATGATGATGGCCCTTTTCGTTGATTACGTGCATTATTTTACGCGATTTAGACGAATAAGAAACGAAATATAGGTCATTAAAATCGGTACACTTACAATAAGGCTGAGTGCCCCAGCTGTTATGAATATATTTTTTAGAACGGTGTTATCGGGTAGGTATTGTGAAAGTAGGAACAGGGCAAACATGACTGCTGTAAAGAGGGGAATAAACAATAGCGGCTTTATCATCTGCATGGATTTTTTGTATTTTACATGCTTTGTCTCGGTATCGGTATAAATAGGCACGGTTCCTTTTGCAGCTGAGAAAATATAAATGTTACTATTTGAGCATACCTTTGTCCAACCACTCGCTTCAAATAATTCTAGGTAGCTGGCTAGTTCGGCCGGCTTCACATCGTTATAATCGACACAGTAGGTTAATTGTTGCGGCTCGCCTTTGCGCAAGTGAAACCCAAGAAAAGCAAATGAATCGAGCAGCCAGCCCTTTGCAGCCAAACGGCTTAGTTTGTTCATATCTCTTTGCTCTGTGAAAGCAAGACCTCCGGACATTGTATAACGTCTCTCTTTAGTCATTGTTTAGTTCCTCCTCAGCGTATTTTAAAGCTTGATTTCCGTGCTCGGCCATTCTGGTTCTCCGCGCAATTTCATTGGTGACCAGATTTTTACCCTTCTCCGTAATGAGGTAAGTTTTCCGTCGATCATTATCTTCTTCATCTGATAAAATAATGCAGTTGTTGTCTTGCAGCTTTTTGATAAGGGTATAAGTCGTGGCGGGCCCAATGGTTACTTCACCGGCGGTCAGTTGTTCAATATAGCTCATGATGCCATATCCGTGCCTCGGAATGAGCAGAGATAAGAGTATATAATAGGCCGCATCCGTTAATTGATCCATTTCCAGTTTATTGCTTCGGGACATCTGTTCACCTCCTAGCTAGCAAATTCAAATAATGTATCACTAATGGATATATCTATAATGGATATATCCATTAGTGAATTTGAAGATAGTCAATGCTCAAATAGGAATAAATAGGATATATTATGAAAAGAGAACAACGAGCTACAAAGAGTATTATTGGGTTGATTGAGGAGGGCACAGTTATGGAATGGAACTATTATAATACGTTCATTACGATTTCACCGGACTGTCCAGTAGAGCTTGGAACTGTACCGCCTGACAAAAAGAATGGCAGGACGAAGCCTAGCTTAGAATACGAATTGATTGCTAATCATCCATACGTGTACACGCAAGAAGAGCTGTTGTTCGAAGTATATGCCAAGCATAAGGGAGTTCCGGCAGGGGAATTGGCTGAACGGGGAACCGAGATGAGAGCTGATTTTTTCGGGAAGTCGCAAGCATGCTTGCGAGCATCTATGCTGCCGAAGAAATATGGATGGGGAATTCATTTTAATGAGCAGGGGAAAATGGCACTCATCCCAATGGAGTCGGAAGATTATCTCCGATTCGTGGAAGGTGACAACGGCAGCCTGAAGGTAGTGGCGGGTATGCGGAGTAGCAGGAAGAAGTAGAAAGCAGGCGGATTTGCAGCTGACTAACTGCAGAATTAATAGTAGTTATACGGTAGAGAGTATCCAGTTAGTTATAGGGACTGTTAGACCTATGTGTGCTGCCCGTAAAAGTAATAAAGTGCATTGCTCCGCCTTTGGACGTACCTTGTGAGGTAGATGGATGTGATTTGATTGCATATCGTCCAATCAAATCGAGTTCCTGAGTAGGATTTTTGCTTTGGATGGATTTTGTACAGGCAAAATGGCTGAAATGGAAGAAAAGTGACGATCATAGCTCATTTGATTGTATGATTTCCAATCAAACGACCTTTGATGGGTTATTTTGTGTATTTGATTGTACGAAATCCACTCTGATAGTTGAAAGGGCTGTTACTTACTAGGCTACATCCGACTATATTCGTATTCGGTGTGTTTACATTGACTGGTGTAACGACTTACTTTGTTAGATGAATTTTGGGAATTATGCTGTAGATAGTCAGGTTATTTTACTGTTATAATCAACATAGACGAAGAACGTCCTTTTGCCATCCGGCAATAGGGGCGTTCTTTTTTTATTTTTCAATAAGAAAAGAGGCTGGTAAATGAATTTTGAACAGGCACATGATGCATTTATTGCACGCCACATGAATGGTAGGAGTGGAGAACGAAAAGGCAGATTGCTAAGAGGCCACAGCTATGGAGAGAAGCTGTTATTGGAAAACGTTTGGTGGCCGTTAGTAGGCAGCTTTGACGATCTGCATCCGGAATATGAGGTATACGATTGGAATCGAAAGTCACAGTTTTTGGATTTTTCCTTTTTGCCGCTCTATGGAAAGTTTGGTCTGGAATGTGATGGGTTTCAAACGCATGTGAAGGATATGGATCGCGAAAAATTCAGTTACTCCTAAAACCGAGATACATTTTTAACGGGTATGGGTTGGAAGATGATTCATTTCTCCTTCGACGATGTGCAGAATCGGCCAGAGGTGTGTAGGATGTTGCTTCATCTGGTGATTGGACCTCATTTAATTCGAAAAGATTTCGTTAAACCAGCTGTAATGGCGGAGAAAGAGGTATTGCGATTAGCCTGGCACATAGGACGACCGATTCGACCGATTGATGTTACTCAGCAGTTAGATGTGGATTTTAGAACCGCTCGTAAGTGGTTGCAAGCCTTAGTAGATAAGAATTGGTTGCAGCCAATTAGTAGTAGACGTGGCGTGCTCTTTTACGAGCTCAAGGAAAGCGCGTTCAAGCAGCTGTAATAGAGCAGATGTAATGAGGGTGGTTGTATATTGTTGAAATGTTACTGTGATGGTCGAGCAGGTGTGATCGGGATGGTGTTTATTGTTGAAGTGTTACTATGATGGTCCTGAAGGTGTGATCGGATTTGTGTTTATTGTAGAAATGTTACTGTGATGGCCGAGCGGGTGTGCTGGGGTTGGTGTTATTCCGAATATGCGGATAGGTGGGTGTGTTTACGGTATTTGAGTGTATTTAATCCAATCAAATAGGGATAAATCGTGCGATATGATCGTTTGAATGTATTTAGTCCAATCAAAACAGCGCCTATCACTTAAAGTAGGGGGATACGTACGTTTTGCATGGACAGAATACAATCAAATAGAAAAAAGGTCCGTTCTCGATGGAGTTGACTGTATGTTATCCAGTCAAAGTCGTGTAGGTAGCTCCTATGTGCGGTTGAATCTGGATCGTACCAACACCAACAACACACGCACCCTGCTGGCGAAGTAACGAATCCCGCAATGAATCCAGTAACATATCCCGTGATTCTGATTGAACTAAAGAATGATGCCCGATTGTGGTATGTTATTAGCACTTATACTCTTGAAAACACCCTCAAAATAAAGACCGCCCTTTAGCCGTTTGGCTTAAGAGCGGTCTATTTAATGCTTATTCCTTACCATGCCTCATAAACAGCCAGACGCCACATAGAATCAGAGCGCCAGCCGCTAGCTGGTACATGGATAACGCTTCATCCAGAAGCATCCAAGCGAGCAGGGATGCGATGACAGGCTCGCCAAGTACCGCCATTGATACGGTAGCTGCTTTCATATATTTGAGCAGCCAGTTGAACAGATAATGGCCGAACAGCGTAGAGACAATGGCGAGCAGCAGAAAATTACCCCACTCGTTTGAGCTGTACCCAATAAAGTCATTGCCACATATTACATTGTAAATCGCAAGTGAAGTAGCAGCGAGGAAGAATACCCAGAAATTATAGGGAAATGCGTCAATATCCTTCCGAAGCTCTTTGCCGATCAGCATATGAATAGCTACTGCAATCGTTCCTAAAAGCGACAATAAGTCACCAAGCAGCGCATCATTCGAAAGCTTAAGATCGCCCGAGCCAATAATGAAAGATCCCGTTAGGGCTATCCCCATACCTAATAACATCATGCGATTCGCTTTTGTTTTAAATAACAAATAGGAGCCTAACATAACGAAAGCTGGCTCTAGCGTTAAAATAACGGTAGAGCTGGCAACAGTCGTTAATCGTAATGAAGCCATCCATAGTAGAAAGTGCATGCCTAGCATAACGCCCGAAGCAGTCAGCAAACGCCATTGCCGAGCAGTTAAATCAAACATAACCTTGCGATACTTCCAAACGAACGGCAGCATAAGCAGATTAGTGAAATATAAACGGTACATGGCAATTACAGCCGCGTCAGCGTCCGACCAGCGAACGAATATAGAAGAGAACGATATAGCTACAATTCCAACGATGTAGAGCAGTTCGTAGGTAGCAGCAGGTTTGGTAATGCGTTTCATAGCTGTGATTACTCCGATGCTTAAATATAGGTCATTCTCTCTTTTACTGATTCCGTTTGCTTTATAAGCTTAAGCGGCTATTATCCTACTTTGCCTGCTGCAGTATTCCCTAGCTTCTCTAGCTCCAAATTAAAATATTGCTCCATCTCAGCGGCCTTCCTAACATCGTCAAGCGACACTTTGCCAGTCAGATAACGCTCAACGAGCAGCTCCCATTGCGGAACGACCTTTTGTGCGGACATCGAACGAATTGCATTTTTAACAAGCCTACGTTCCTTGGCGTTGGTGTATAAGTCTTTAAACTGCTGCTTCATTTCGAAATCGAGTTCACCAAAAATTTTGCGGAATACTTCGGCCGTCATACGAGCATCGTCAAGTGCCCGATGGGCTGAGCCTTCTGCCGTTATTTCAAGGTCAGCTAAGGCAGCCTCAACACTAACGTCATTTGTTACTTTTTTGTAGCGAATATAGCCTTTCAATAAATCGAAATAATGAACACCCATCCAGTAGGCATCATCTAGTTTATGCATCCGAGTATCGTATACGATTCGCTTTAAGTCCTCGCCGCCCCAAGTGAATAACAGAAATTCATCACTTTTATTCAGCCAAGCAGTGAAATCTGCATTAACCGCTGGAAAGCCTTCAGCTTGATCAATATCCTCCTGCGGAATTCCTGTTTTTTTCTTAATGAAGCTGTTTAGCTTAGAAAAATAAACCGGTTTGACCAACGCTGAAAATTCATCTATTTGCTGTAAGGAGGAGTCTAATCGCACGGCTCCAATCTCGATTACTTCCATCGGGAGCTCACTGGCAAACTTACGGCCATTAAATTCAATATCTAATATAATGTAATCCAAAATAGTAACCTCCGATTAATAGCTTGTGTTTTCCATTCTATCAGAAAATCAGCATCAATAGGAGGGGACAATGCTGGAACATATAAGGAAATGTAACAATAAGTCATATATTTAGTAGTACTATCGATAGACTTAAGCAATCATCTACTTTAAAGGTCTCATCGCCGTAATAGATGCATGACGCACCAGAGAGAGTCTGCGCAAACAAATAGATAAGTTTCAGATGATTAATGTTACCTTTTTCGTATAATGATAGTAAATGGGTCGTATCAAGGCCGCATAGCGAATGAAAGAAAACCTGAGTTAATTGGTGGGACGGCTCGTGAGTTGTGTTTGTATACGGCAGGGGTAAAGCAAAAAGGGCTTAGCCTCTTTACGAACGAGGTTGGACCCTAGGGCTTCATTGTCTATTGGTTTTGATGTGGGGAATTAAGGCTGGCGGGGGCTGTAAAAAATTTATCTTTTTGTAAGGCGAGCATTAAGCCAAAGGGGAATACGGAACACTAGATTAATGAGCAGAACAACGAATACAAGAACTGCGGAAGCTTTCTGGGCAATTTCCTGCGCGTCGCCAACAATAGCCTCGGATTGCACATACCACAGATGCACAGCGAGTGTCTCACCAGGAGAGAATAGGCTGAAATCCCACATTTCACCGGAGGTCGTTACGCCTGCAGTTAATATAATTACGGCACTTTCACCGAAAGCTCTGCCCGCAACTAGGCAGATGCCTGTAATAATTCCTGATAGCGCAGCAGGGATGAGTGCTTTTGTGATGGTCTGGAGGTGAGTAGCTCCGAGTGCGAATGAAGCACTTTTTAGCTCACGCGGTACGGCACGAATCGATTCCTCCGTTACTCTTGTAAGAACGGGCAAGTTAAGAAAGGCGAGACTAACCGCTCCCCCGAGAATGGTGAGACCAATCTGGAAAAACTCGACGAACAGAGCGATACCAAACAATCCGAAAATAATGGAGGGTACGGACGCAAGCCCCTCTACGCAAATACGTACGAATCCAATAAATTTGTTTTCAGGTGCAAACTCGGCCAAATAAATGCCGGCTGCCATGCCTAGCGGGATCGATATTAATAAGGATATGAATAAAATATAAAAGGAATTCAGAAGGGTTGGGCCAATACCGCCGCCTTCATCAATTTCACTTGGCAGACCAAATAGAAAGTCCCAGGTTAGCTTAGGAAGTCCATCCTGCAGGATGAGAAAAAGAAGCGTGAATATAAAGGAAATGATGAGAATCCCGACGACCCAAACGGTGATCGTGAATATACGGTCATTCAATTGATTCAACCCTTTTTTGCCGCTAAAAGGATTAATTGGCGCTTGTATTTTAGCTGCGTTTTTCATAGCTGTGTCCCCTTCTTTTGTAGCCAGCGAATAGCAACAATCATAAGTAATGAGATGACGAGGAGCAGGAAGCCCATTAAATAAAGAGCGTAATTCCAAGTCGAATCAAAAGGAACGCTTGAAATTTGCATAACGATATTACTCGTGAGTACAGATGTTGGTTTTAATAAGCTGTCAGCAAGCTGCGGTGTGTTTCCAATAACCATAACAACAGCCATCGTTTCTCCGACTGCACGAGCCATGCCTAGAATGACTGCATACATAATTCCGCTCTTGGCAGAAGGAAGCAGCACCTTCCATACCGTCTGGAATCTGGTCGCACCAAGCGCATAGGAGGCATCACTATACTTTGCAGGAACAGCACTAATTGCATCGTCACTGATACGGCTGACAGTTGGAATGACCATAACGGTTAGTACCAATGCGGCAGCTAAAATACCATCGCCCATCCCAGTACCCGTTACAGAGCGGATCATTGGAATTAATACCGTTAAACCAAGGTATCCATAAACAACGGAAGGAATGCCAACGAGCAAATCGAGAATCGGACGAAGCATGTTTTTCAGCCAAGGCGGGACAAAAACGGATAGAAAGACTGCGATGAATAGTGATAAAGGCACACAGATCAGAAGGGTCAACAAGGTCAGAGCAAAGGTGCCGAAAATAAAGACAAGCGCTCCATATTGTTCGTTCTCCGGATTCCATTCCGTGGATAAGAAAAAGTCTGCAAACGAGATATGAGAGAAGGTTAAGATCCCCGTCCGAAACATAAGCAGCAAAATGAGAAATAGAATGACACAAACTAAACAAATGCAAGCGATGCAAATATACCGAAACATACGATTCATCGCAAATAAGCGTGATTTTCGATCGAACGGCTTACCGTTGCCCGCTAAAATAGTGCTGCCTATATCAGCGCTAAGCTGTGCCTTCACAGCAGGAGATGCTTCTAACATAAATGATCGGCTCCTTGAGGTAGAAAGCGGCCGGCTTTAGCGCCTATTCGCGCAAACCGGCCGCTCCTTATCCATTCATAATTATTTCATTGCCGAAATCGGAATGAATTTCAATTTTTTAAGTGAACCATTTTGGAATTTAGCACTTTGAACGTAAGCGATGAATTCTTTAGTTGCACCAGTCGGCTCACCTTTAGTCATATAATAGCCGTAGCCCCATACTTTATATTTTCCATTGATTACATTAGCTTCTGTAGGAGCAATATCATTGATTTTAAGAGCTGTCATTTTAGTTGTTACATAAGCAAGGTCCATATATCCGATGGAGTTAGGTGTAGTCTCAATAGCAGACTTCATGTCCCCGCTTGATTTAACCTCTTTGTAATTGTYACCCTTCGACATGAAGGATTCCCCAAGCAACGCTTTGTCCTGGAAGTTTACGCGTGTACCAGAGCCAAACGTACGATTAACGACGATGATTTCAGCATCCTTGCCGCCAACGTCTTTCCAATTTTTAATTTTTCCAGAGAAGATGCCTTGCAGTTCTTTATTCGTAAGGTTTGTTACGGTTACGTTTTTGTTTACGACTGTAGCGAAAGGAATAACAGCTACTTTATGAGCGACTTGACCATCGAATTTTTTGAAGCCGGGTACGTCTGTAGAAGCATCCCAGTCAACTGCACCGATGTTAGCAATGCCTTTGCGAACCGCTTGAGGACCAGTAATGGAGCCTGCTGCGGAAGCGGAGATTTTAACTTTAGGGTGAAGCTTCTTGAATTCATTGGCAGCTTGAAGCGTTAGCGGCAGAAGGGCCGATGAACCATTGATGACGATTTTACCACTCAGCTTGCTCGCCGCTTCAACAGCTGTGTTAACTGTGCAGAATCCGATTGCTGCGATGACGACAGCGATTGTTATATTTTTAAACCATTTCATTGATAATTCCTCCACTCATTATTGTGTGATGTTTTTCCAAACGTTATTGGTAGAAACTGCGAGTTTACCATCGATAAGTGCTGCGATTTGCTGTGAATGATTCGATACAATGATTTCCGTTACATTGTCAGATATGGTTTGCACAAGTGTGCTTGCACCAGTTGCTGCATCTATGGAATAGATTGCGTTCTGGCCTTCACTGTCTGCTGTCAGAAGATAGATCGCAGTTCCGCTTTGGGCAAGCTGGTAAACATCCTTATTTACGAATACGTTGCTGGTTGTTTTTCCCGTTTTATCTACGGAAACAAGCTTTCCGATGCTTGCATCATCGTTGCTTACGCTAACATAGTAGGCTTTGGAGCCATCAGCAGCAAGCTTTAGGAACACCTTATCGTCTGTACCTGTGGTCAGTTGAACCGGTTTACTATCCTTAACGGATGAATCGAAGTAGAAGAGCTGTGGTTCAGTACCTGTGGCATCAATAGCTACATCATCCAGGTCAACCTCTTTGCTGCTGTCTGCTGTTACTTTAGGCTGTTTGAATACGCTGTAAGCGAACTTTGAGCCGTCAGCAGATACGTCCAAGTTAGCTTTATATTCAACCTTGTCGTCCAACACTTTAGAAACGGAGCCGCCTACCAGATTTATTTTAGCTATAACAGAGCTTTTATCACCTTGCAGGAAGAAGAGGGAGGAACCATCCTTTGCCCATTGCAGCTCGTTTTTGATGGAGTCGTCTGTGCTGATCTTTGTCGATACTCTAGTGCTAAGATCAATCACATAAACTGCACCATTAGCGTCGGAATATGCTGCTTTCGTTGCGTCAGGTGATACGRCAAGCTCAGAAGTGTCAGAGGATATAAGTAAAATACGGTGATCACCAGTAGCCGAGTCAACTAAATAATCTACGCGTCCCTCAGCAATAGAATGGGATACGATAAACTGTGAGGCACTAATCCACACGGCCTGCTCAACGGAACGAAGCAAATTAAGCGTTGAGATGGAAGGGCTGCTCTCATCCTCTTCATATGTACCGCCAAGCGCTTGCACCAATGAGGCTGGATCAATAAAGTTGGTGTAGTTAACATTTCTTAGAGGGTGCTCAAGTGTTTGATTTGCACCATTTACTGTAAGGGAGTTGGATGCAAAGTTTACTTTTACCGTATTGCCCTCTAGCTTTACGATAGCGGCTCCCTTAACAAGCTCAATTGAAGCTCCGATCGAGTTTGCGATGTCACGAACGGACACTAGTGTCATGTCGTCATCAGAAATCGTCCGAAGAGCTACCGGATTCGCGTTGACGATGAACATCGTTTCCCCGATTTCAAATGTTTGTTGAACGGATACTGTTTCTGCTGCTAATACGGGTGTGATTGCTGTGGTCCCTAGAGCTGCTGCAAGCATTGAAATAACCACTACTTTTTTCATTTGCATGGAATAGGTCACCTTTCTCAAATGGATTCGTTTGTAAGCGGTATTTAGGGTAGCTCCTGTAAACTTATATTTAGTATGTAAGTAAGCTGTATCCCTCCCTGGATGCTTGACTCAGCGTGTCGTCTATATGTTGTTATTTGAATAGTAACAGTTGTTTGTTATCCCATTATTTAGAAATTATTGTGTTTTTGTAAATGTGTACCAGCTAGGGCGAATGAACTAGAAAAAGCCATGATTATCTACAGTACGTAGACATCACGGCTTTTTTTTAATGCAATCTGAAATTATCTGTAGGACTTAATAAAGTTGTCAACAACGGTATCCAATTTAGTAATGGTTCGTTCATCGACGAATTGGCCTTCTTCATTACATTTTTCATGAACAGAAGCAATATATACTTCGTTGCCTTGCATAATAGGTGATGAGACACCGCTAGAAAATAAGATGTCGCGTAGATGCTGTTGAGCACGTACCGTTCCCAGTATACCCATAGAGGCACCAATTATAAGTGATGGCTTACCGATCATAACCTTGTCTACACGAGACAGCCAATCGATTGCGTTTTTTAACACACCGGGGATCGAATAATTATATTCAGGTGTTACCCATAAAACAGCATCTGCATCGGCTACCGTTCTTTTAAATTCCTTCACCACAGCAGGAGGATCATTTTCGATATCTTGATCAAAATGAGGAAGGTCACGGATGTTAACAATATCGATATCCATTCGGCCTTTATATCGTTCCTGCATAAACTTTGCAATTTTAAGATTAAACGACTCTTTTCGAATACTGCCTACTATGGCTACAATTTTCATTAGAATAACCTCCATATTATAAAGAGTTAGCTTACTTTACTTGTACATGGACATACATTTCTATGGACAGATAAGGAAGATATAATCGTATCATAACGCTCAGTGAAAAGGTAGTTTGTATAGTCGGCCGTTATATATGTGAGTTGGCTCCTTACCAAATCGGTTTTTTGCTTCCTTCAGCATTTCTTTCGTAGTGGATAAGTCGTTCTAAAAAAGTGTTGTGCTTCCAAAATTTTAATGTTACTATAGGTGAAATTTAAACAGCGGGTTTACCCTGAAGGGACCGCTAATTGGACATTCCATTGCAATCATTGAAGTTGAATAGCTGTATATTCGATGACGAGAAAGAGTACGTTATGCGCTTGATCGAACAGAGAGTTGGGATCGCTGAAAACCAACGTTCGAGTGCTAGCAGAAAGCCATCTCTGAGAAGCGGGCTGAACAGAAGTAAGCCCTGCCGCATTTCCAGCGTTAACGGGAGCATGTATTGATAGATACATGAGCGGAGTGTCACGCTTTTTTGCGTGAAACTAGGGTGGTAACACGGGTGAAGACTCGTCCCTTTATAGGGACGGGTCTTTTTTTTGTTTCATAAAAACTGAGGAGGAACGACTATGAAACCTTTTTCGATGAATGAGCTTATTACGCAAGCAGTTAAGGATATCCCGCCTTCTGGCATACGCAAGCTATTCAGTTTTGCTGAAGGAAACAAGAACATCATCTCGCTTGGAGTTGGTGAACCCGATTTTGTCACTCCTGAGCATGTAAGAGCGGCATGTTCAAAAGCTCTCGACCTTGGCAGAACGACCTATACGCCAAACGCAGGTCTAGTCGAGCTTAGAGAAGAAATAGCGAACTATTTATATACGAGCTTTCAAGTGAAATACGAGCCTTCAAATGAAGTGATCGTTACGGTTGGAGGAAGTGAAGCCATCGATCTTGCTCTGAGGACATTAATTGGGGCAGGTGATGAGATTATCGTCCCAGTTCCTAGTTATATTGCTTACTCGCCGCTCGCTCAACTGAGCGGAGGGAAGGTTGTTGAAGCTCAAACCTTTGCCGCGGACCATTTTAAGCTGACTGCTGAAGTGCTGAGAAAGCATATAACGCCGCGATCCAAGGTGTTGCTTGTCAACTATCCGAATAACCCTACAGGTGCGATTATGACAGCAGAAGACTGGCTGCCGATTGCTCGTGTTGCCCAGGAGCATAATCTGATCGTGATTTCAGATGAGATATATGCAGAGCTTACCTATGGTCAGAAGCATGTGAGCATAGCTTCACTGCCAGGGATGCAGGAGCGGACGCTAGTGATTAGCGGATTCTCGAAAGCTTTTGCTATGACAGGATGGCGGATTGGATATGCGTGCGGCAATCGGGAGCTTATCGCAGCAATGTTGAAAATACATCAGTACACCGTTATGTGTGCTCCCATTCTGGGACAGATCGCAGCTATCGAATCGCTTAGAAATGGCTTGGGAGAAAAGGATCATATGGTCGAGTCATATAGCCAGCGTAGACGGATGTTCGTTAGTGGACTAAGGGAGATCGGGCTTGCTTGTCATGATCCGCAGGGCGCATTTTATGCCTTCCCATCCATTGCTGCTACAGGATTGGATTCTAACACGTTTGCGGAAAGGCTAATGCAAGATGCAGGTGTCGCAACTGTACCGGGTCATGTATTCGGATTAGGGGGAGAGGGCTTTATCCGATGCTGCTATGCATCCTCTGTTTCTAGGCTCACAGAGGCACTAGATAGAATGGACAGCTGGCTGAGGAAGGAGAAGCGAAATAGTTGATTAATCAAAATGAACAAATAAACCGCATTCGAATGATCGACATCATTCGGGGCTTTTGCTTACTGGGGATTCTTGTTGCGAATATGCTCGCTTTCCAGTATGGCATTTATGGGCAAGCGGAGCTGCAGCTTTTTAATCCTTCATCAATGGATGAAAGCTTGTATAATGTTTTGAAAATAATGGTGGTGGGAAGCTTTGCTCCGATCTTTATGTTCCTTTTCGGATATGGCTTATATAAGCTCAGGGAAAGCTTAGTGTTTAGAGGTGTTAAGCCAGAGCTCACTTTAGTAAGGCGCTTTTTGATGCTGCTTGTACTTGGCTTATTGCATATTTTATTGCTGTGGGAAGGGGATATATTGCTCTCTTATGGAGCGGGTGGCTTTTGCTTGCTATTATTCATTAAGAGGAAGCCGAAGACCTTGGTTATATGGGCTATTATATTGAGTTTATTTTACTTTGGCATAAATTACGGATCAGAATTGGTGTCGCCGGTGGAGGAAGCTCAGATTCAGCAATATGTGAAGCATTCGATTTCGGTTTATGGCGAAGGTACCTATAAAGAAATATCCAACTTCCGATTGAATGAGGATCCGCTCGATATACCTGCAGCAATAACTATTTTAGCTATGTTTTTTGTACCAGTGATACTACTCCCGATGTTCTTGTTAGGGATAGCGGCGGCTAATAATAAATGGTTCCATGAGCCAAGAAATGAACGCCGAAGGTATGGTTGGTTGACGGTGATTTTCTTGCCGCTCGGGTTACTGTTAAAAGCAATAGCCGTCATGCAATCGGACTGGGCATGGAGTAGTGCCATACTGGCAGCGGGCGCTCATGTGCTTGCTCTCGGTTATATATTCGGGCTGGCGCTTGTGTTATCTATTCAATCCAAACGTTCCGTTGTCATAGCTGCATTTGAATCGGTAGGCCGAATGTCGCTGACAAACTATTTAATGCAAACCGTCATTTGTACGACTATATTTTATGGTTATGGACTTGGTTGGTTCGGGAAAATGGGTATAGGGTATGGCTTGCTGCTGGCACTGGTTATTTATATCGTTCAAGCTATCGCCTCCGGCTATGTGATCCGAAAATATAAGCATGGGCCGATTGAACGGCTGCTGCGGATGTGGACCTATTGGTCACCGGATGGTAGAGCGCGGGTAGCGGTTAAGTCTACGGATGCTTAATTATAGAACAGGGATTACATGGAGAGTGTAATGTGAAGCATATTGCCGAGGCAGTCTGCTTCACTAGATGGGCACAACCGAATAAAGTACATTTAGTTTTCTTAAAATTAGAAATAGCGGCAGTCTAGGACGCTGCCAGACCGAGACACTACCAGTCCGAGACAATGCTTATAATACCGGCAAGAAAGTACCCATTCATATGGCAGCTTGGGGAAAATTTGAATGTATTACCGCTAAGGAATTAACAGTTCATCGCGAAGCCTTCAAGCATTTTGAATTTAATTTCACATTATGAAACTAAAGAGAGTCATTAAGGAATTAGAGACTAATTAGTTTCAGAAACTGCAGCTAATTCACTTGAAAGAGGGCACAGCTCCAGCCATCCGAGCAATTAAGTTCATCTCGTGAAACTAAATCGTAGTTGCCCCTCCTCCGGCTTCATTTAATTGCAAAATGCGAAACTACGGGAGCTCAGTAGTTAAGGAAGAGGACGTAAAAGTGTTTATTTGTGAACATTCCCCCCCATTCTGGATACGCGTGCGGACATCAGATCCATTAATTGTTCTGAAAGGGTCAAATATGCCCCGTATGTAGAGAATAACGAAACCAAATAAAAATTGAACTATTAAAACCACGACAATATTATTGAAGGTTTAAGGTGAAGCGACTATAATGAGTGGTATATATTGAACAAATTCGAACCTAAATGAACATAATGGGAAGAGGGACTTGTAGATGAAAAAGCTTAGAGTGCTACAGCAACTAACAGAAGCGGGAGTTGTGGCCGTATTACGCGCAGATTCAGCTGAAGAAGTAGCAGAGATGGCCCGCCATGCGATTAAGGGCGGTATTAAAGCGATTGAGATTACGATGACAGTACCTTTCGCCTTGCGTGCTATTGAGCAATTGTCGAAAGAATATTCGAGCTCAGCAGCTCCAGATGCAGACAATTACGCGATTATAGGTGTAGGCACAGTACTCGATCCAGAGACGSCTCGCGCTGCGATATTAGCAGGCTCTGAGTATGTGGTTTCGCCTGCTTTAAATGCTGAGACTATAAAGCTTTGCAATCGTTATGCAATTCCGATCTTGCCGGGTACGATGACGATTCATGAAATACAAACCGCCCTTGAGCTTGGTGTTGATATTGTGAAGCTGTTCCCTGGCAACCTATATTCACCAAGTGTGATTCCATCCATAAAAGGACCATTGCCACAAGCTAACGTTATGCCTACTGGCGGCGTTTCTCTCGACAATCTAAAAGAGTGGATCCAAGCAGGCGCTGTTGCGGTAGGCATAGGCTCAGATTTAACGAAGGAAGCAGTGAAGACTGGCGATTTCTCACTTATTGAGAAGAAAGCAGCAGCATATATGGCTGCTTATCGTGATGCAAAAGGTCAATTATAATTTCATAAATGTTTAGCTGTTCCACCTCAAAAACGCCTTTGGAGTATTTTCTCCCGAGGCGCTTTTGAGGTGGAGCAGGGTGTTGTCCTTTTGGCTCATTCGAACAGATAGCTCCTGGAGTTTGAAATATAATGTCGGTATCAATCCACTAAGAATTGTATATCATATGTATATACATGATAAGGGTGGTGAATTATAATTGGATTATCAGAAGGGAAAGGACGTGATCAGAATGACGACTGTAACKCTCAGTAAATGGGGTAATAGTAGTGCTGTCCGTATTCCAAACCAAATCCTAAAGCAGCTAAACCTAGAAGAAGGCGCTGAAATGCAAATAATGGTGACGCCGGAAAATGATATTCTGCTGCGGCCTACTACGAAACCAGAAGAGTCGAATGAGGAACTGCGTGCACATATGAAGATGCTGCTCTCAAAAATTAAGCCGGATTCAAAAAGTCATGCAGAAATCGACTTCGGGATCGAAGGAGATGAATTGATTTGATCACTCCAGCGCGTGGTGATCTGGTTTGGCTGGACTTCGATCCACAAGCTGGTCATGAGCAGGCGGGCCGTCGACCCGCAATCGTACTTTCTGAAGCGGATTTTAATGAGATTACAGGCTTTGCTATTGTTTGTCCGATTACTAACCAAGTAAAAGATTATGCTTTTGAGGTTATGCTTCCAGAGGGACTACCGTTTAGTGGTGTCGTTCTAACGGATCAGTTGAAGAGTTTGGATGTGAAAAAGCGTAAAATCAAAGTCGTTGGCAGCGTTCCAATTGATTCTGATGCAATGAAAGAAGTCTTACGAAATACGCGCTCCATTTTAGCATAAAGAAGCCTTTTGGATGACCGGAAGGCTTTTTTTAGCATGTAACCATTTATTTTGAAACATGCACTTTGTTCAATTTGCCGCCATTTTTTTGGTCAGCATCTTTCATTTTTACAAGCTATTCTCTTGATTCTAAGTGGGATTAGCGTTATAACAGAAACAGGATTATTATAAGACAAACTAATTGGTCGAAGGAGTCGTTCAACGAATGGATTATCGGATTGAGAAGGATACAATGGGAGAAATTCAGGTTCCAGCGGACAAGCTATGGGGAGCACAAACACAACGAAGCCTACAAAACTTTAAAATAAGCGGAGAGCGTATGCCGATTGAAGTCGTTTATGCGATGGCTTACATCAAAAAAGCATCAGCTCAAGCAAACGCAAGACTTGGCGTATTGGATGCTGCCAAATCAGCTATTATTGGCGAAGTTGTTGATGAAATTGTAGCAGGCAAATGGGATGAGCATTTTCCGCTCGTAGTATGGCAAACGGGAAGTGGCACGCAAACAAATATGAATGTTAATGAAGTAATTGCTAATCGTTCGAACGCTTTGCTTGCTGAACGCGGCAGCGATGTACGCATTCACCCTAACGATGACGTTAACCGCTCACAAAGCTCGAATGATACATTCCCTGCAGCTATGCATATTGCGGGCGTTATAGCGCTAGAGGATCGTTTGCTTCCTTCACTCGACTTGCTTAACGGTACGCTTCGCGCGAAAGCAGAGAAATTTAATGATCTCGTGAAAATCGGCCGTACACATCTACAGGATGCAACGCCAATCACATTGGGCCAAGAAATTAGCGGCTGGTATTCTATGCTGGACAGAACGCGTGCAATGCTTGTACAAAGCGTAGAAACAATGCGTGACCTTGCTCTTGGCGGTACTGCAGTAGGAACGGGCTTGAACGCTCATCCTGACTTTGCGGTAGCGGTAGCAGAGGAAGTATCAGCATTGACTGGAAAAAGTTTCGTAACAGCGGAGAACAAATTCCACTCGCTTACTAGCCATGATCAAATCGTATACACACATGGCGCTGTAAAAGCACTTGCAGCTGATCTTATGAAAATCTCTAACGATGTAAGATGGCTGGCAAGCGGTCCGCGCTGCGGCATTGGTGAAATTTCAATTCCTGAAAATGAGCCAGGCAGCTCGATCATGCCAGGTAAAGTTAACCCTACGCAAAGCGAAGCATTAACGATGGCTGTGTGCCAAGTAATCGGAAATGATACGGCTATTTCGATGGCTGCAAGCCAAGGTAATTTTGAGCTTAACGTATTCAAGCCGGTTATTATTTATAACTTCCTTCAATCGGTAGCATTGATGGCTGATGGAATGGTCTCCTTCAACGACAATTGCGCAATCGGTATTGAGCCGAACGAAGCTGTAATTAAGCGGAATCTTGATCAATCGCTTATGCTTGTAACAGCACTTAATCCGCATATCGGCTATGAGAACGCAGCTGCTATTGCGAAAAACGCTCACAAAAAAGGACTAACGTTGAAGGAGTCGGCGATTGCTAGCGGCTTGCTGACGTCTGAACAGTTCGACGAGTATGTTCGTCCGGAGAACATGATCGGTAAACGTTAATTTCACATAAGTATCTGCAAAAAGAGGCTGGCGCCAAGTCATGAGAATGACGATGCGCCAGCCTCTTTTATCTGTAAATAGGAAACTATTGGTGCCCGAATCCGCGCATGGTGTATTTTGCTAGAAAACGGATGAAGCGCGTAAGTGAAGATAACAGCCTTTTATGGTATGATACGAGTGGTTGTGAATACAACAAAATTATGCGAAAAAGTAGGTTTGTCCCATGCATTTATTATCTGTTGAACATATAACGAAAAGCTACGGCGAGAAGATTTTGTTTGAAGATGTCACCTTCGGTCTAGAGGATGGCGATAAAATAGGAATTATTGGCGTTAATGGAACTGGTAAATCAACGTTTCTGAAGGTCATTGCCGGTTTAGAGCCAGCTGATTCCGGTACGGTATCCATTGGCAATCGGGTTACGATAAGAATGTTGGCACAGGATCCTGTGTTTGCGCCAAATGAGACGGCGCTTGAGCATGTGCTTGGCGGTGATTCACCGCAGCTGCGCGCAGTTCGCGCGTATTCAACTGCGATGGAAGCCATCGAACTAAATCCGAATGATACAGCTATTCAGGATCAGCTAATGAAAGCAAGTGAGCAAATCGGTGAACTGGATGCTTGGGAGCTGGAGAGTGAGGCTAAGACAGCTCTCTCGAAGCTTGGTATAAATAATTATGAGGCGAAGGTTGACACGATGTCAGGCGGTCAACGCAAGCGGGTCGCGATGGCTGCTGCACTTCTGCTGCCTTCAGATATTCTTATTCTTGATGAGCCGACCAACCATATCGATAACGACTCGGTTATTTGGCTGGAAGGAATGCTGCAGAAACGCAGAGGCGCATTGCTTATGATTACGCATGATCGCTACTTCCTCGATCGTGTCAGTAATCGTGTTATTGAGCTCGACAAAGGTAAGGCACATTTTTATCAAGCGAATTACAGCCGTTTCCTAGAGCTGAAGCTAGACAGAGAAGAGCGAGAAGCATCAACAGAATCGAAACGTCAAAATTTATTGCGTAACGAGCTGGCTTGGATTCGCCGCGGGGCAAAAGCACGTTCGACCAAGCAGAAAGCGCGGATCGATCGCTTTGAGGATTTGAAGGCAGATGCTCCAAAGCAAGCGAGCGGTAAGATGGATGTCTCGGTTGCTTCAACTAGACTTGGCAAGAAGATTATTGAGATGGAAGAGGTTACGAAGCGGTTCGGCGATAAGACGGTCATTCGTGATTTCAGTTATATTGGCATACCGGGGGATCGCGTTGGTATTGTTGGGCGCAACGGCAGTGGTAAATCAACAATGCTCAAGCTTATCACAGGACAGCTTGAGCCGGATGAAGGGACTGTCGTGTTAGGCTCAACAGTTAATTTGGGCTGGTTCTCGCAGGAGCACGAAGAGATGGATCAATCGTTGCGTGTCATCGAGTATATTCGCGAAGGCGCAGAGCAGGTGAAGACAGCGGACGGCTCGACGATTTCGGCGGGGCAGATGCTGGAGCGCTTCTTATTTTCACCAACGATGCAATGGACGCCAATCTCGAAGCTATCAGGTGGCGAGAAACGGCGCTTGCAGCTGCTTCGAGTATTAATGAACGCCCCAAACGTCCTGCTGCTCGATGAGCCGACGAATGATCTCGACATATCCACATTGACGGTGTTGGAAGACTATTTAGATGAGTTCCCGGGTGTTGTGTTCGTGGTCTCTCATGATCGTTACTTCCTAGATCGTACTGTTGAGAAAATCGTTGCTTTTGAAGGCGACGGAGTCATTAACCATCATACGGGCGGATATTCAGACTATCAGGCTTTTAAGGAGAAGTATCCAACTGGTGTAAATACGGCATCTCCAGTAAAGACAGCACCTACAGCTGTAGCGGCACCGGCACCAGTATCAGTGCGTGTGGAAGCATCAGAGGCAAAACCTGTGATCAAAGAACAGAAAATTAAAATGTCCTTCRAGGAACAGAAGGATTATGAACAAATAGATGGCTGGATCACAGCAGCGGAAGCGGATTTAAGCGCAATAGCTGTTCGTATGGAGGCAGCAAGCAGTGACTCCGCACGATTGCAGGAGTTGGCAACTGAGCAGCAGCAGGCCGAAACGAAGCTTGAACAACTTATGGAACGTTGGACAGAGCTGAATGAACTGGCGGAGCAAATTGCCGCGCAAAAGTAAGGGTTTTATAATGTGCAAACGAGTTTGCGCCATCCAAAGGTAGCTGTAAGCCCGGATATYGAGCTTACAGCCCTTAAAACAAGCTCCAAAAGTAGCTGTAAGCACCGAAATCAAGCTTACAGATCAAATAACCCAAGAACTAAACTAGCCGAAACTATCGACTTTAAAATTTTGATGTCTATTTTTATTGCGGGTGTTGCTGTCATAAAGGTCTATCTTCGATTACGATGGGACATCACAATTAGGGAGGCTTGCTGACAATGAATAGGAACGATATACGAAATATATATTGTATTGGACGAAACYATAAACTTCATGCGTTGGAATTAGGTAACGAAGTGCCTGATGAGCCGCTTGTGTTTACTAAGCCTTCTCATGCGGTTGTTCCTATGAATGGTAATGTCATCGAACTGCCAGGCGATGTTGGGGAAGTGCATTTCGAACTTGAGATAGTATTGCATATTGGCCGAGACTACGAGCAGGGGATCGATACTGATCTGCTCATTGATGGTATGACGCTAGGTCTTGACCTAACGCTTCGCGACGTGCAATCGAAGCTGAAAGCGAAGGGTCAGCCATGGCTTGCTGCCAAAGGCTTTAAAGGATCAGCAGCGCTTAGTAATTGGTTTGCCTATCCGGGAGAAGCGAAGCTTGCTCAAAGCGAATTCGCGCTCGTGAGAAGCGGTGAAGAAGCGCAGCGCGGCAATTCTCGCGATATGCTGTTCCCTGTATCTGAGCTCATCCATCACGTGGGTACAAACTTTGGCCTCAGTGCGGGTGACATCATTTACACGGGTACGCCAGCGGGTGTTGCCGCACTTCGTGACGGAGATGCGATAGAGGTTTTCTGGGCGGACGAAATAGTGGGAAGTTGTACGATAAAGCTAATCTAAGCTAATCAATCTAACTATAATACGTAAAAAAAGGAGGAGTAGAGCTGAAATAAGCTCTACTCCTCCTTTTTATGATGATTTTAGGTAGTTTTTACCCTCAATTTTTTATGTTATTTCTCGTTAAATGCACTTAGCATCCATACATGCTTCTCAAGTGTTGTATGAATCGCGAGCAGCATGTCGGCTGTTGTTTCATCGCCAGCTTTCTGTGCATCTTCCATACCTTCCTTGAGCTCATGGATGATGGTAGTGAAATCCTCGATCAACTGATCGACCATTTGCACAGCATCTTCATTGTCGGTAGCTTCTTTAAGGCTTGAAGTTGTCAAATATTCTCTCATAGTGGCAATTGGTTTGCCTTTCAAAGCGAGCAGACGCTCTGCGATCTCATCCACATGAAGTGCAGCTTCTTCATAGAACTCTTGGAATTTCACATGTAAGGTGAAAAACTGGGAGCCTTTTACATACCAATGATAATTATGAAGCTTAATATAAAGTAAGCTCCAGTTTGCTATTTGTCGATTTAAATGTTGGGGTACAGTTGTCATATCTATCATCCTTTCGAGTTATGTTCTTGTGGTGATTCTTTAGAGATGATTAGTTATTTGTACTAATTCCTTATTTATAATTATTACAAATAAGAAACTCGTTGTCAAGCCGTGTTCACTATATCGTCTGCCTCGATCATTTTATAAGCTCTTAAACACCGACTCCGTATTTTTACCCAATTAGGATGGAATTCAAACATCTATGAACAAAAAAACCAGTAAACCAAAAAAATCTCCTTGGTTTACCGGTTTTTAAATGATTGCCTCTAGTTCAGAAGTTGAAGCTCTTCACTGAAGTAAGCGTATGGAATTAAGCGTTCGAAGCAGTAACAGCTATTTATTATAAGAATTTATAAGTTTCACATATATAATATGCTTATAATTCACCGCGAAACGAGCTTWGCCGCCAAGGACTGCGACAGCCGTTTACGCTAGGCTTCAGCCTCTGCAAGCATAAAGATCGTAAGGATGAACATGGCATGCGACCATGTGAGTGGTACGACCCAAGCTGTTTCACCTGTATTTTTGTCGATCTGTTCTGGGAGCAGACCTGTTTCCGTACGATGATCAAGCGCCCAGTTGAGCAAACGTTTCGCATCATCAAGACTGCCGGTTTGGATGCGATATTGAGCAAGCCATAGTGTAGTTAGAATCCATGGGTTTCCACCTATATAGATATCATCCTCATAGCGCTTGATGCCGCCGACACCTGGTACAGTTAGTGCAGCTTCTACCACATCGGCTGTACGACGCATATAGTCGTGATCAGCAGGTACGGCTGCGAATGGAACTGCAATACCAATTAAGCTAATATCAATAACCGGATCATGCTTCAGCGTGTAGCTTGTATAGCCTTTATCAAGAGCAGTTACGAACCCTTCTTTTCCTGAAGCTACAGCTTGCTCATATTTCCCTTCCGTTACAGTTAAATTAACACCGCGGTAGAAGCTGTTTCCTTCCTCGTTCCAGCATTGCTCGGTAATGGATAAAGCGATTCGAGCAGCAGCAGCATTCCATTCAGCCGCAAGCTCAGCATGACCAGCTAGCTCAGCGAAGCTCGCTGCAGCACTTAATCCGCCATAAACAGCTGCTGAAGAGTAYGTATGCGATGCAGTACGCTCTTCCCACAGGTCAATGCTTGGCTTCGGAAGTCCACTCTCAGCATCGATGAAGCTCATTAGGAAGGAAGCGCCTTTCTGAACAGCAGGCCATACTTGCTCTGCGAAGCGGCTATCCTTTTTCTCTAAGTAATGCTGCCACATTCCCCATATGATGGAGGAGCCTTCATCAATTTGAAGTCCCCATGATGGAGCTAAGCTGCCATCGTGATAATGGCGCTGCTGCCAAGACCCGTCAGGCGATTGTGCGGTAAGCGTCCAAGCATAAAAGCTATCTGATAAAGAGCTGAGTCCGGCTTTATCCAGCGCAGTCGTAATAAACGCAGCATCACGTCCCCAACAATAAGCATAGCCTCCGCAGCGTACAAAGTTTTCGTCAAACTCAGGTGCGGCAATAATACTGCCTGTTTGCTCATCGGACATCAGTTTAAACATAAGAAGCGAACGATCATATAAATCAGCTATTTTTTCATCGATAAGTGGACAAGGTGCTGCTGCAGCCAAGTAATCGGTCCAATAGGTCGTCGTTTCTGTGATCCATTGTGCACTGCTTTTCTCTTTGGCGGCCCGCATTTCTTGCAATGCTTTTACTTCATCTGTGCCAGCCGTTATATAAACAGGAATAGTAATAGACTCGCCTGCAGCTAATTGCTCAATATGCCATTTTAAAGCGCCGTCAGCCTTCATATCTATGTTATTGCCGTTTAAATAACCGGCTTGAGCGGAATCCCAAGGGAGACCTGCCTGGTAACCTGTGCACACGTTTGCACTCGAAAGCGCAAAATAGTACTTATGTCGGAAGTGAACCAACGAATCATTAGTGGCATTAAAGGTCGTCGTATTGTAGAGATTATGTTCACCGATAAGAAAAGAGGAATGAACAATAAAAGAAAAAGCGACAGATTGATCGCTTGTATTAGTGAATGTATATTCACGAACGATGAGATCAAGATTAGGTACAGCAAAATGTAAGCTTTCCACCTGTACTGGCTGATAATCATTGCGTGCATTTACACGGAAAATATTTGTTTTTGCAACATATTCGGCATCATGGACCCAGCCATCTGCTGCATGATCGAACCATGATACAGCAGAACTATCGAATTGAATTCCCATTCGCATAGCATCGACATGCTGTGGCAAATCGATATTTGGCCACCACATTCGATACATTTTACCTGTACGGCCGAGCGTTGCAAGAAATTTGGAATTACCAATAATGGCATCAACTAAATATGGTTTTTTTTCTGACATGGTGTCAACTCCTTAAATTCACTGTGTGAGTAGATGATTCGCGCACAATGAGACGATGCGGAATAATCATCCGATTTTGATGAACACTTTCTTCTTGAATAAGTCTAATTAGCATTTGAGACGCAGTATAACCTAACTGATAAGTGCCAATATCAATGGAGCTGATCGGTGGTGTTGCAAGCTCAGATAAAGCAATATTGTTGAAGCTGACGATACATAAATCCTCAGGTACTTTGTAGCCAAGCTCAGCAAGTCCGCGCAGTACACCGAATGCAACTACATCGTCAATGACGACAAGACCAGTAGGTCTCTCAGGCAAGCTCATCAAAATTGACATCGCACGATAGCCGCTTTCTTGCAAAAATTCACCCTCTACACTCCATTCGGAAAGTATAGGCAAATCAGCTTCACGCATTGCTCTTCTGTAGCCTTCATTACGATCGAAAGCAACGGTTAAGGTAGGAGGTCCGCTTACAAATCCAATACGTTTATGCCCCTGCATAATGAGATGCTGGGTTGCATCATAAGCAGCCTGTTCATTGTTATTATCAACGGAAAGAATATTATTATGTCCTTCTGTACGTCCAATCAATACGGAAGGAAATTTATGTTCTTCTAATAGGTTGATCAATGGGTCATTTACGCGGGATGATAACAAAATAATACCATCCACTCGTCTACCAAAAACAAGACGTGAAACCGTTTCGGTCTCATCATGAGGAGAGGTTGCAGCTGTAAGCAGCATATCGTAGCCTGCTCGAGTAGATTGTGCAAGTATTCCGCGTAGCAATTCTCCAAAGAAAAAGTCTTGGAAAAGCTCTTCTGCAGGACGAGGCAGCATAATTGCGAGGGTCTGTGTTGTTTTGGAAACGAGACTCTTCGCCATTACATTGGGGTGGTAGCCCATCTCTTCCATTAGCTTTTTTACCTTCAATGTAGTTGCTTTACTAATTCTAGGATGATTAGAAACGACCCTAGATACAGTAGAAGGGGAGACCCCAGCAGCTTTAGCAATATCTTTAATGGTAATCATAAAATTGAGCCCCCGTCATGCAATCATTTATGCTTCATCCTAATGCAGCTACTGCATATAAGTAAATATATATCTTTGGAAAGAGATTCACAAATGATGAAAAACTGTCTTATCTAGAGTAAAGCGGAGAAAAGTCGAGATAATCATTTATAATCTCTGAATTTTGGACAGTGCAAACGTTTTAACAAACTAGGTGACCTGTTATATGATTTCCTCGCAAAGATAGCGTTTACATAATGGGGTTTGTTCTCGATAATTGGTGTAAAACGGCTAATATTCCGAGTGAACTTCATTTCATGAAGAAAGTCATACAAACGTTTGCGCAACTATAGCTGTTCACATTGTGAGCGCGGCTCACCGCCCCATGGCTGGACGGACTTGGGACTGATCGAAGGATCGCCGTTAGCGAATCTCTCCGGAAATATTGATAGAAGACAGCATCCTTCACCCATGCCTCAGAAAACACGAAAAAGGTACAACCTCTGCTTATTAATAAAGCCGGGGATGTACCTTTTCCTTTAAATGTTCAAACGCTGCATTCGCGAAGCATGTAGAACAAGGTATACAGTAGCATTGCCTTTTTATTGTATGATTCCATGCAAATCTTAATAAATCGATTATTCATAATTTGCACAGGTTGTTGTACTAGTCATTTCTCAGTAAAAATTATTATGCGTGAACCGATTCATGAGCTTGTGATTCCAAGAAGCGCTCGCAATCAAGAGCAGCCATACAGCCGCTTCCTGCCGCAGTAATAGCCTGACGATAAGTGCGGTCTTGCACGTCGCCGCAAGCGTATACGCCTGGGATATTTGTCTCAGATGTACCTGGCTTCACAATGATATAGCCTTGCTCATCCGTATCGATTTGTCCGCTTAGGAAGCTGGTGTTAGGCGTATGGCCAATTGTAACAAATACGCCGTCTGTTTCAAGCAGTTCTTCTTCGCCAGTCACATTATTAAGCACCTTAAGTCCTTGCAAGCCCATACCGTTAGCAGCTACTTCAAGAGGAGTGTTATTTAAACTCCAGACGATTTTATCATTTGCGCGTGCGCGATCTTGCATGATCTTGGATGCGCGCAGCTCATCACGACGATGAACGAGTCGAACCTCTGAAGCGAAGCGAGTTAAGAATACCGCTTCTTCCATAGCGGAATCGCCGCCGCCGACTACGATAATTTTTTTACCGCGGAAAAAGAAGCCGTCACAAGTTGCGCAAGTGCTTACGCCGCGTCCGATATTTTCCTGCTCGCCAGGAATACCAAGGTATTTGGCCGAAGCGCCAGTTGAAATAATGATCGACTCCGCTTGCAGCTCGCCGAGACCTTCAACATCGAGCGTATAAGGG